>NZ_JACSWB010000292.1 GCF_016888135.1 Leptolyngbya sp. CCY15150 | reverse complement strand
AGTTTGGACAAGAAGAAGAGACCTACAACATCGTTGCGGCTCACGGCTACTTCGGTCGTTTGATCTTCCAATACGCCAGCTTCAACAACTCCCGCGCACTGCACTTCTTCTTGGGTGCGTGGCCAGTAGTGGGCATCTGGTTCACCGCCCTGGGTATTAGCACCATGGCGTTCAACCTGAACGGTTTCAACTTCAACCAGTCCGTGATTGACTCTCAGGGTCGTGTCATCGGAACTTGGGCGGATGTGTTGAACCGCGCCAACCTAGGTATGGAAGTGATGCACGAGCGTAATGCTCACAACTTCCCGCTTGACTTGGCTGCTGTGGATGCACCTGAAATCGGTTAATCCATCGCTGAGCTAGTCTGATAGCTTGATGAAGAGCGCTCCCTCGGGGGCGCTTTTTGCATGAATGGGTTAATTTGGATGGAAGCTGGGGGCACTCTAAGCATCGTAATCAACACGTTATGATTGAGAACAACCACGGAATCAACCACGTTGACCAAGCGACTGCTATCTCAGGGTGGCCATAGATGATCGGTGGCTTAGATCAGGTGTAGGCAAAGCAGTTCAAGACTGAGTTCATGGGGAGACATATCGATGTTTGGACGGAAAAAGCCAGTCGGGTCGCTAACCTATCTGAGCGCCACCAGTGAATTCCAAGGCGATATCCATGTGGAAGGGGCTCTACGGGTCGATGGCATCATCCACGGCAAAGTGGATGTGATTGGTGATGTGGAAATTTCTCAAACTGGATTAATTGAAGGGCCAGAACTTCGGGCCCATAACATTACACTCCATGGGGTGGTCAAGGCGAGAGTTGTGGCGGATGGGCGACTTACCCTGAGCAGCACTGCTCGGCTAGAGGGTGATGTGACGGCCAACTCTCTGGACATTGAGGCGGGTGCATTCTATATCGGTCATATTGCTACTACGGAACCGAATCCTTCGAAACCCTTGCCATCAACGGCTAAACTCCCGGAACTTCTAGGGCGAGGGGACTAACGACGTTGGCTAGCGGTGGAAGAGGCTGAAGTGAGATAAGATGCCCTAGAGCGCAGGAGAATGAGTATGGGCAATACGTTTGGTCATTTGTTTCGAGTTACCACCTTTGGCGAATCCCACGGTGGAGGAGTTGGCGTTACGATTGACGGCTGCCCACCCCAGGTCGAAATTTCTGAGGCGGAGATTCAAGTTGAACTCGATCGCCGCCGTCCAGGGCAAAGTAAAATCACCACGCCCCGTAAGGAGGCCGATCGCTGCGAAATTCTCTCCGGTGTGTTTGAAGGCAAGACCCTGGGCACCCCGATCATGATCTTAGTGCGCAACAAGGACGCGCGATCGCAGGATTATGACGAGATGGCCCAGAAGTATCGCCCTTCCCATGCGGATGCTACTTACGACGCCAAGTATGGCATCCGCAACTGGCAGGGCGGCGGGCGTTCCTCGGCTCGGGAAACCATTGGTCGAGTGGCGGCAGGGGCGATCGCCAAAAAAATTCTGCAGCAGGTAGCTAATGTTGAGATCATTGGCTACGTCAAGCGCATCCAGGCCTTGGAAGGCCAGATTGATCCCAACACCGTCACCCTAGAGCAGGTTGAGAGCAACATCGTTCGTTGTCCAGATATGGACTGCGCAGAGCGGATGATTGATCTGATCGAACAAACGGGTCGAGCGGGCGATTCCATTGGCGGCGTAGTGGAATGCGTGGCTCGGCAGGTGCCCATGGGATTGGGTTCCCCTGTTTTCGACAAGCTGGAAGCTGACTTGGCCAAAGGAGTGATGTCTTTGCCCGCCAGCAAGGGCTTTGAAATTGGTTCAGGGTTTGCCGGCACCTTGCTCACCGGCATCGAACATAACGATGAATTTTATACCGACGAGCAGGGCAGGCTGCGCACGGTGACCAATCGTTCTGGCGGCATCCAGGGCGGCATTAGCAACGGTGAGAATATCATCATCCGGGTCGCATTCAAGCCTACGGCTACGATCCGCAAGGAGCAGCGCACGGTTACCAAAGATGGTGAAGAGACGCTGCTGGCCGCCAAAGGTCGCCACGATCCCTGTGTGCTGCCCCGGGCTGTGCCCATGGTGGAATCTATGGTCGCCCTGGTGCTCTGCGACCATCTTCTGCGCCAATCTGGTCAGTGCCACGTGCTCCCCTAGGAGCGATCGCTTCATGATTGAGATCTGGGCCAGCCTGGCGCTGGCTTAGATCGGCAGTGGCTATCATCTTCTCGTCCTCACCCTCAGGGTTCTTCTAAGCAGCAAACTTCTCTTCAACCAGCGGCTCAATCATCCGGAGCCCTTGTACCAATATTCATAAATGATTAAGCCATTGCTCCTCTTTATTAAGAAGCATTAACCTTAGGGCGTATAATGAAAAGAACTATACGCAAGCATTTCGAAAGGTAACAGGTTAAATGCGAGTTGCGATCGCCGGAGCTGGGTTAGCGGGGCTTTCTTGTGCCAAGTATCTTGTCGATGCTGGGCACACCCCCATTGTGTACGAGCGTCGAGATGTTTTAGGTGGCAAAGTTGCTGCCTGGAAAGATGAAGATGGCGACTGGTATGAAACCGGTCTGCACATTTTCTTCGGCGCATATCCCAATATGCTGCAATTAATGGGCGAGCTGGGCATTGAAGACCGGCTCCAGTGGAAAGAGCACAGCATGATCATGAACCAGCCGGATAATCCCGGTGTGTATTCACGATTTGACTTTCCCGATATTCCTGCCCCCTGGAATGGCATTGTTGCAATCCTCAGAAACAACAACATGCTCACCTGGGAAGAAAAAATCAAGTTTGGCCTAGGGCTGATCCCGGTCATGCTGCGTGGGCAGGCCTACGTTGAGGAAATGGATGAGTATTCTTGGACGCAGTGGCTGCAAAAGCACGGTATTCCTGAACGGGTGAATGATGAAATCTTCATCGCCATGGCCAAATCCCTCAACTTCATTGGCCCCGATGAAATCTCCTCCACGATTATCTTGACGGCCATGAACCGCTTCCTGCAGGAGCGGTACGGCTCCAAAATGGCCTTCCTCGACGGTGCGCCGCCCGAGCGCCTCTGCCAACCCGTTGTAGACTATGTCACCGAGCGGGGCGGAGAAGTTCACCTGAATGCCCCGCTCAAAGAAATTTTGCTGAATGACGACGGCAGCGTCTGCGGCTTTTTGTTGCGTGGTCTAGACGGCGAGAGCGATCGCACTGTAACCGCTGATGCCTACGTCTCTGCTATGCCCGTCGATCCTCTTAAGGTGATGCTGCCCGAACCCTGGCGACAACTGGATTTCTTCCAGCGCTTAGATGGTCTAGAAGGTGTGCCGGTCATCAACATCCACCTTTGGTTTGATCGCAAGCTCACGGATATTGATCATCTGCTCTTCTCGCGATCGCCCCTGCTCAGTGTGTATGCTGACATGAGCAACACCTGTCGTGAGTATGCTAACCCCGATCGCTCTATGCTGGAGTTGGTGTTAGCACCCGCCAAGGATTGGATTACTCGACCCGATGAAGACATTGTGGCGGCCACTCTGCAAGAATTACAAAAGTTGTTTCCTGACCATCTAACAGGCGACAATGCAGCTAAGCTCTTGAAATCAAAGGTGGTCAAGACTCCCCGTTCGGTCTACAAAGCCACGCCTGGTCGTCAGCCGTTTCGCCCCAGTCAAGTCACCCCCATTTCTAACTTCTATCTGACCGGCGACTTCACGATGCAGCGCTATCTGGCCAGTATGGAAGGGGCCGTACTTTCTGGTAAGCTTACGGCGCAGACCATTGATCATCGAACCCAATCCGAGCCATTGCCCACACCTACGCCCGTAACTGGAAGTGTTCCAGTTTCCTAGTTGTTTGGTGCAATATCCATGACTGTTCTGGCCCTTATAAGACTCCAAACGAATGGCTGATAGTCTGAAAGTGAACCCCCCAGCCTGCAATGTAATGCTGCAACTGCCTGAATCCCCGCGCATCACAACTGCTTCCCTTGCCGATTCCTACGAATACTGTCGCCAAATTACCGCTGAGTATTCTAAGACTTTCTACATGGGCACATTGCTCATGGCAGAAGAAAAACGGCGGGCAATTTGGGCGGTGTATGTGTGGTGTCGGCGAACGGATGAGCTAGTGGATGGCCCCCAGGCCGCCGCTACCACCGATGCGACCCTCGATCGCTGGGAGGAAGAATTGGAATCTATCTTTGCAGGACATCCGGTTCATCCCTCGGATGTGGCGATGGTGGATACCCTAGAGCGCTTCCCGATAGACATTCAACCCTTCCGCGATATGATTGCGGGACAGCGAATGGACTTATATCGCAACCGCTACGAGACCTTTAACGACCTGTACCTCTACTGTTACCGGGTTGCGGGTACGGTGGGGTTGATGTCTTCAGCGGTGATGGGGGTTGATGAAGCCCAAGATGTTGCGCCTTGGCACCAAGAATCTGACCACTCTCCCCAGCAGGAAGCGATCGCCCTCGGCATTGCCAATCAACTCACCAACATTTTGCGAGATGTGGGGGAAGATGCGCGTCGTGGACGCATTTACCTACCCCTCGAAGATCTGGCGCTGTTTAACTACACCGAGCGGGATTTGCTGAACGGCGTTGTGGACGACCGCTGGCGGGCTTTGATGCAGTATCAGATTCAGCGGGCCCGCAACTATTACACCCAGGCCGAACGCGGAATTAGCCGACTTAGCCCCGATGCTCGATGGCCGGTGTGGTCGGCGCTCATCCTCTACCGCCAAATCCTAGATGTGATCGAAAAAAATAACTATGACGTATTCCGGCAGCGTGCCTATGTGCCGCGCCTGCGGAAGCTTCTATGTCTACCGATCGCCAAGCTCTATGCCGAAGTGCGGTAGGGCAAGTTAAGACGGCGGTGCGGCTGGATGCAGCGGGATGGCTGGGGAAGCGATCGCTCGTTGCGGACGCCGTAGCCTTAGGGCAACACCCGTTCCCATCAGCGCCACCCCCAGGATCAGCAGGGGCAGGTGCAGTGTCACACTGCCTAGCACTGCATCGACAGAGCCAGCAATGAGCAGGAAGCGAGACGGGCGATCGTGTCGCCGGGCAATCATCTGAGATCGGATGTTCTTAAGTACCATGCGTGGGATGTGGTGAGTGAAAACTCATGGCGATCAGCGTGACGGTAAGCCGTCATCTCTAATCTAACGTCAGTTCGGGTTAAGGGAATTTTTCAGCTTGTTGGACGAAAGAATCAAGCTCTCAGTCTACGAGAGAATGAGGCTTTCAGCTTATCTCGAACTCAGGTTAATCTAGCGAACTCTAGCAAGCCATGGGGCTTTGGAACCCATAGGGCAGACTATACGTGCCGAGTGCGGTTGGGTAATGTCCAGCACAGTAACGGACACAACACGACGGCGGCGATCGAGACAATGAAAACGATCCACAGCCCGGCAGCTAGATCGGCGGTTTGAGTGAGGTCAGCGGCAAAAGAAAACATGGCTTTTGTATCAATAACTACTGCTTGTATTTTCATCTTACCCATCTCGGCAGGACTATCCGACTATTCGAGATATTTTGTTGACAATCGGCCATCGTTATAGTTCGTCGATTGGGAGATGGGGGGCAAGAGCAGGAATATCCAGCTCTAGAAATTGATCCAACGACGAGTAGACCCAATACAGAAAGGTTTGAGAATCTTGAATGGTTTTTTGAAATCCGAGAGCTTGGGCTAGGGCCTCATGGCTAGGATGGATAGGAATGGTGTGGATATCGCATAGGTTGGGGAAGTCGGTGCGCATGGCTGCCAGGATCTGTTGGGAATCTTGCAGGAACTGGGCCGCGACGGTCTGCGTCACATAAGGCTTATCAACGTGCCAACTGCGGACAAACACCGACCAGCAGGTGTCGTCTCCAGGATGGGCGATCGCTATGGGGTCTGCATCGGGATGATCGGACTGGTGGATTTTCGATAAATGGAGGCTTTGGCGAGGGGGCTGAAAAAAGCGTTCTTCCGATATGCGGGACACCGGAAACATAATGTAAAAGCCTACCGGGTTGTGGTTGTCCGTCCGTCTTAGCACCCGCATTCCCTTGGGATACAGGCTAGCCCAATGCCGAAGCTGGCGGGCAGTCTGATGGGCAACGGCATTGGTATTTGCCGTTAGCCAGTTGTACTGTTTTGCTAAAAAGGCGGCGACCAAAACAGCATCTCGGCGCGGATTAAACTGATCTGGATAGAGGGCAATATTGGTTGCAGTAGGCGGTATAAGCAGATCGGTCACTGCCCGCACTTTGAGGAGGGTGGTGTTGCCATCAAAGGTTTTGTCCAGCAATCCTAGGGCGACTAGGCGATCGATCATCAGTCCAGCAGCGCGATCGCTTCCCCGTTCACCGTGGGCATAGAACACCTCTGCGGCTTCTCGATGGGTGCAGGCGATCGCATCTGAAAGGGGGATGAGCGCATGGATAGGTGTCTGTAAGCGTTGGGCTTGATGGAGGTGCTTGAGCATCAGATACACCCACAGCCGGATGAAACAGGTAGCCCGGCGGGCCGTGAGACCTTTGATGTGACGTAAATGGTCGATATAGGCTTGCTGGTGGGACTGAGCAAACCAGTCTTCGAGTGACGCAGGATGAAGAGGGGGCATAGCTTTAGTAGAATGCTGAGTTTGAACAACAAAGCTATAGCTGTAGCCAGTTTGGGCAAGACATGGTCTAGATCAACGTCAGCTTGCACGTCTCTAGGGTTTCTGGATGTCCTACCCGTGGGACTATGGCTGTCGATGCCACACCCGTGTTGCTAAGCAGCAAGACAAGCAGGCTTGAAGATGGGGATCATCTCAAGTCTTCCCGTTTTTAAGTCAATTCGTAGCTCTTGACGATCCATAGCCCCTGATGATTACTGAGTACTTCACCTAAACTTCACCTCACTTCGGATAGGTTCACGGAGCTACATCACCTATCAGCCACCCTCACGGCTGTTGGAGCGCGATCGCCTGCCTCATGGCAGCTTCATAAAGACCCGATTCATACTCAGTAGCATCACTGAAAAGGTATGGGTGCACTCCTTAGCGCTTCGGGACTTAACTCTGTTGCCAGAGTCGGTTCTTGATGGCGATCGTCCCATGGATAGCTAGAGCCACCTGAGTTAGAACCCAGCGATCTGGCGTGCTCACATCGGTACGACGTCCAGATCGCGAACCACCACTTAACCCATGGAGCAACGCATCCTGTTCGGAGAGCATCCATAAAGCCCCCTTTTCGTTTGCACTGGACTATCTGTCGAGAGGAGACGAATTGTGCTAGCTGTTCTCAATACCCCCTTGTTACGGTCACAGCCATCTAGTCATCCCCAAGCGGTTCAACCAGAACGTGCCGAGCGATCGCCCCATCGCCAGCCCCAGGATCTGGATGATCTCGCTTTTTTCCAAGCCGTCCTAGAAGGATTTATGGATGGCGTTGTTTTGGTCACCAGCACCGGCAAGGTGTTGCACACCAACCGAGCGGCCCAGCGCCTTTTTCAGCAAGCCTCTAGTTCAACCCACACCGAGAATCCTAGCCTACCGCCCTGCATCTGGCACCTTTGCCAATGGGCGATCGCCTACCGCAATGACTATCCCCAAGATGAGCAACATCTCATTTTGGAAGCGGAAGTTTTGCTGAATGAACAGGTGAATGTCCGGGCGCGGGTGCGCTGGCTCAGCGGTTTGCGTCATCACGATGCTTGCCTCTTGGTGACCCTAGAAGATTTGACCCAAGTTGCCCAACAATTGGCGATCGCCGCTATGCATCAGTATGGCTTAACGCCTCGGGAAGCGGAAGTTTGGCAGTACCGCCTGCAAGGCTATTCCTATCAACAGATGGCTCAAGAGCTACATATTTCGGAAAATACCGTGAAGAAACATATCAAAAATATTCTGTCCAAGCGGCGATCGGTACAGCCCGACTAGTAGCGCAAGACAGAAGAACGAAGACAGAAAAGCGAAAAGGAATTCCAGGGCAAGCAATGTTTCCTGCCTCAGCAACTAGGCGGGTTACTTACGCCTCAGAGTCCTAGCCTGAACTCTCGAAGAGATTACCTAGGATCACCTGATCACTCTGGGCTTGTCGAAGGGTGATCCTAGGGCTTCGACCGACTCGGTTCCAACGGTGGTGCTTGAAGTCCAAAGACGTGTGCGCGTCTACTCGATGACCTGTCCCTACTCCACCGCGTAGCGTTTCAGGTCACCCAAAGAAACATGCTCTAGGGCAGAGGCATGGGTCGAGGCTAAAACCACCGGAGGAGCCACGCCATCATCTAGGGCCTCCTTCCAGCGAGAGGCACATAAACACCAGCGATCGCCCGGCTTTAGTCCTGGAAAGTTAAACATCGGGCGGGGGGTGCTCAGGTCATTGCCTTGGGCTTGGGTATAGTTCAAAAACTCTGCCGTCATCTGAGCACAGACTACATGGGCACCAAAATCACCTCCGCCGGTGTTGCAGTAGCCATCTCGATAAAATCCCGTGACCGGATCGGTGCAGCAGGCCGCTAGGGGTTCACCCAACACATTCATTGCCTCAGCCATCATACTCTCCATACACAATAAGGGGGCGACGGCAGGCGATAGGATGCGATCGCCCTTGAGACCATCATCCCTGAGACCATCGCCCCTAAAACCATCGTCAAACCTGCGACGGTTCGCCGTCAATAAGCACGGTCTAGCGCTTGCGGGAAAAAATACCCAAAAGACCATTCCGCTTCTGCTGGGGTTCTGTGGGCTTGGGGGCAGGCTGGGCACCATTGACCGTCAGGTTGACTTGCTCCGCGTATTTTAGCGCTAGGGGATTTTCAGGATCGAGCTTCAGGGCCTGGCGAAAATGTACTTTGGCCATGCCCTGGAGGTTTTGCACCAGGTATACCCGAGCCAAGACGGCATGATATTGACTATGCTCTGGCTCTAGGCGAATGGCATCCCGTAGTTCTTGCACCGCCATCGACCAGTTTTTCTTCTTAATATATTCCTGGGCTCGATGATAGTGCCGCTGGGCGTAGCTCAGTTCTGGCTGGCGCTCTTCCGTGGGAATGCTGGCAAATTGAATCGGCTGCGCTTCTTTTTTCGGCACAATGCCGCTGCGTTTTTCCCGTAGAAGCGGCTCGCCCATTTTCAGTTGCAAATACACCAGATTCAGCTCGCCCAGTTGCAAGGTGGTGGCTTCAAACTGATCGAGTGCCTGGTATTGATGGTCAATTAGAGAAGCGATCGCTTCTTCATAAAAGGTTTCTAGGGAATGGGACGGCACGGTGAGCAGCCGCTTGGCCAAGCTACCTTGGGGGGCGATCGGGGCATCTTTGGCAGCCCGGCGCACCCGAAAACGCAGCGTTGCCATCACTTCCGCCCGTCCGCTGTCTTGCTTTAGTTTTTGATAGGCAGGGTTCACCAACCGAGCTAGAATTTGGCCGGCTAAACTCTTGGTGGCGTCTTCCGTTGCTTGATAAACATCGGGGTGGAGCTGCTTGGCTACAATACGATACCGTTTCAACACCCGGCGATCATCAGCCGATACAGACAGTCCTAAGACGGCATAGGGGTCGGACAGTGTTTTGAGCCATTCACTGGAAAAAGAGTTCTGAGCCATGGGAGCCGTGGAGGATAAAGTCGATGGTACCGCTGGCTGGGTTGGCCTAAAGCAGCGGAACGACGCAACAAGACGGTCTGCGCCTAGATTTCTTGTTGATAGTTAGGGGAGCGATCGCACAGATATAACGGTCACCCGCTGGATGGTTGGATCAACCTCGCAGAGGTCGCATGGTATAGAGGTTAACGATCAACCCTAAACATCCATCGTTTCACGTAGCCCTACATCAAACGGCAGGTATAGACTCCAGTTCTCCCTTCATCATCCCTCAAAACGTTGGTCTTGGGCATGAATCTGGAGCTATGCGCTCAACCTTGACCGGGATTGCAACCAACGGATGCAGGTTCTCAACGGTGACCTCTCTTGTGGGTGATGGGTCTCTGGCAGGAGGTTTCCTTTTGGGGAAGCCCAACCATGGGGGAGCCCTATGCGTATGAGTCCTATGTAAATATACAGGAGGGTTTTGGATACATCGGGGTAACACTACGGAAAAAGCTGAAATGGTTGGCAGGAAGAACCGCACCTTGCCTTCAGTCCTATGCAAACAGGAATGCCGTCATCATGCAAGGGTATGGGTCAAGATTTGCTCATGGTCTAGGGTTTAGGTCATACGCTATGAATATGCAGGGTATGGGAGATGGGGCGAGGTGATGGTGGCTATAGGTATCGGTGCGATCGCCCTTGGAATGATCTTAGCTAACGTTTATCGCCGAGGGCTGAGGGGGTTCCTCCCCTGGTTCTATGTGGGGCCAGCGCTGTTGTTTCTGCTGCTCTACTTGGTGTTGCCTACGGTACAAACGGTCTACCTGAGTTTTTTAGATGGGCGATCGCAGCAGTTTGTGGGCTGGGATAACTACCGCGTTTTGTTGACCAATCCGGCAACGGGGATCGCTCTGCGCAATAATCTGCTTTGGCTGGTGGGGGTTACGGGCGTAAGCGTGGGGCTGGGGTTGGTGCTGGCGGTCTTGCTGGATCGGGTGCGCTATGAACCAATCATCAAGGGGCTAATTTTTATGCCCATGGCGATTTCCTTCGTGGGTGCGAGCGTCATCTGGCGGTTTGTCTATGCCTATCGCCCAGCCGGTCAGGAGCAGCTTGGCCTGTTGAATGCGATCGTCACGGCTCTGGGGGGGCAACCCATGGGCTGGACGGTGGAAACCTGTTGGCCGCTGGCAGATTGGGCACCCATCACGCTGCCGGGGGTGGGCTGGGAGTGGTCTTGCTGGGGGATCCCCTTTCTCAACACCCTGGCTTTAATGACCATCATGATCTGGCTACAAACAGGCTTTTGCATGGTGTTGCTCTCGGCGGCGGTGAAAGGGATTCCGGCAGATGTAGTGGATGCGGCCCGTGTGGATGGCGCTACGGAACTGCAAATTTTTTGGCGGATGACCGTGCCGCTCATTCGTCCGACGATCGCTGTGGTGGCAACGACGGTGGTGATCGTGGTGCTAAAAGTGTTTGATATTGTTTGGGTGATGACGGGCGGTCAGCAGGAAACTGAGGTATTGGCCAGTCGCATGATCAAGGAAATGTTTAATTTTCGCGAGTTTGGGCGCGGTAGTGCGATCGCTGTCTTGTTGCTTTTGGCTGTGGTGCCGGTGATGGTCAGCTCAATGCGGCGCTTTCGGGATGGGGAGGATGGGCTATGAAGCTGTTGAATGTCTTGAATCCCTGGCATCGCTCCCAGCCACCCTTGGCTCGTTATCGGCAGCAGCGCAGAGGAGTACGGCTGAAAACCTGGTTGAGCGCCGCTCCCGTTCACCTAACGCTGGTGGCGATCGCTCTCCTGTGGACGTTACCGACGGCTGGCCTCTGGATTAGCTCCCTGCGGCCAGCGGCCGATCTATCCCAGAGCGGCTGGTGGACGGTGTTCCAACATCCCTTTGAGCTCACCCAATATTCTCTACAAAACTACCGTGATGTGCTGACGGCGGAACATATGGGGCGAGCCTTTCTCAATAGTTTGATGATCACCCTCCCCGCTACGCTGATTCCCGTAGCGATCGCCACCCTAGCCGCCTACGGCCTAGCCTGGATGCGTTTTCCAGGGCGGCAGATGATCATGGTGGGCATCGTCGGTCTTTTGGTGGTGCCGCTGCAGATGACCTTGATTCCGGTGCTGCGAAGCTACCGAGATCTGGGGCTTGTGGGTCAGTTTGCTGCTGTCTGGTTGGCCCATACTGGCTACGGCCTGCCCCTAGGCATTTACCTATTGCGCAATTACATCGGCAGCCTGCCCCGCGAGGTGCTGGACGCTGCCGCCATCGATGGTGCCAGCCATTGGCAAACGTTGACCAAGCTGGTGGTACCCCTTTCCCTACCGGCGATCGCTTCTTTTGCTGTCTTTCAGTTCCTCTGGGTGTGGAATGATTTTTTGGTGGCGCTAGTGTATCTGGGGGCGGCTAATGAGGTTGCTCCGGTGACGGTGCAACTCAGTCGCCTAGTCGGCTCGCGTGGCCAAGACTGGCACCTGTTAACCGCTGGCGCATTTGTTACCATGGTGGTGCCGTTGGCGGTGTTTTTCGCCCTCCAGCGTCAGTTTGTCCGAGGTATTCTTGCCGGGTCGCTCAAGGGGTGAGGGTCTTCACGTTGGGGCAGCCAACTAGGGAACCCAGAAGCGATCGCCTGCAAGAACGGCCAGCGGTGCAAAATGCAGTATTTTGGGAATCGGGGGCTATGGATCGGATGGGTATACCTAGAGCATTCAGCGTCGAGGATGTGCCATACCCAACCGCATCGTAGGAATAACTGAGATATACTCCCATCATTGAATGTGGCGGTTTATGGAGATTCAGTTCGCTCGATCAGACCTGGATATTGCCCAGTGCTTCCCGATCATGGTGCAGTTACGACCGCACCTAGACCCAGCGGAATTTGTCAGCCAAGTGCAGCGCCAGCAGCAGGTTGGCTACCATTTGGTGTACTTAGATGTGGATGCCGCCGTGCAGGCGATCGCTGGATTCCGCATTGTGGAAACCCTTGCCAACGGTAAGGTGCTGTATATTGACGACCTGGTTACCGATGGTGTCGCCCAAGGCAATGGCTATGGCAAAGCGCTGATCGATTGGCTGCTAGACTATGCGCGATCAAAAGACTGCGCATCGATCCATCTAGACAGCGGCGTGCAGCGGACGGGGGCTCATCGCTTCTACTTTGGGCGAGGTATGACGATTACCGCGTTTCACTTTGGTATGAAACTCGACCCAGATCTCTAATCACCGCCGCTAGAAGAAGGGACTCTAGCGCTTTGTAGTGATGAATACGTTTTCTGAGTACATCCCTGCGTACAGTTTGGGTACTTAATCAGCGTTATCATACTGGTCCCGACACCATGGTTGGAACAGAACAGGCTCAAGCCGAGCATCTGGCAGCCCAGGCTGCGATCGCCGCTGCTGCAAGGGGCGTCACCTTGCGATCGGTTACCAAGCAATACGGAGCTGTCACGGCGGTTGAAAATATCAATTTAGACATCGCGGCGGGCTCCTACTGCTGTTTGTTGGGGCCGAGCGGCTGTGGCAAAACAACAACGCTGCGGATGATTGCCGGTCACGAAGAGATCAGCGGCGGTGAGGTGTTCATTGGCGATCAGCGGGTGAATGGCCTGCCTGCCGCCCAGCGCAATACCGCTATGGTGTTTCAAAACTACGCGTTGTTCCCCCATAAAACGGTATGGAAAAATGTGGAGTTTGGCCTAAAAATGCGGAATATTCCTGCCCAAGAGCGGGTGGAGCGGGTGGATGAGATGTTGGACATCGTGGGACTAGCGCAGTTTGCTAGCCGTCGTCCCCATATGCTCAGCGGTGGGCAGCAGCAGCGGGTGGCCTTGGCCCGAGCGCTGGTGACTCGTCCCCAAGTGTTGCTCTTGGACGAACCCCTGAGTGCTCTGGATGAAAGTCTTCGAGTCAAGACCCGGGGGGAATTACGCAAGCTGCAAAAGCAGTTTGGTATGACCTTTATCCAGGTTACCCATGCCCAGGATGAAGCCTTTTCTCTCTCGGATCAGATCGTGGTCATGGATCACGGGCATATTGACCAGATCGGCACCCCCAGCGCCATTTTTGAAGAGCCGGCCTCCCGCTTTGTGGCTCAGTTTGTCGGCGACAACAACCTATTTGATGGCCGGATCTTGCAAGGTGCCGATCAAAATCTGATGGCCCAAATTGAGGTGGATGGCCTGGGTGTCTTTGTGGGGAAGGGCAGTAGCGCCAGCGTTGGCATGGCGGCCACCTGCTGTGTCCGCAGCGATCGCCTCCTGCTCACCCCAACCGATGGCACCCTGCCGGCCGACTACCTGAACCAGGTGATGGCGCGGATTACTTCCATTGAGTTCACGGGCTACATTACGCGCGTGTCCCTCATGGTAGAACAGACGGAAACCGAAATTCTTTATAAAGCTCGAACAACCGATTGGCAGACCCTCGCCCTAGATGAGGGAGAGCAGGTCAGGCTTTCATGGATGCCGGAGCATTGTAGTATTCTGCTGAGTTAACATCGCGGACGTTCAACCTGCGATCGCTCTCCTCACCAGAATTGATGCGTCTCAAGCGATCGCCTCCTCGCGTTTAGTACCACCTCCTAGCTCAATTTAATTACGAGACCTAAGATGACTAAAATTACCCGTCGCAAACTCATTCAAACTGGTCTAGCTGCCGGTGCCTTTGCGGCCACCACCCGTTGCGCCCAGAACCCAGCTCCCCTTGGCACCCCCAATAATCCGGCCCAGGGGCCCGAGGTCAATACTAATCAAATTGCGGATGTCACCCTGCGGATGATTGGCACCGGGGTATCGCAAATTAATGAAATTAAAGAGAAAGCCGAAGAAGATCTAGGGTTCAAGCTAGAATTGCGCGCCCTGAGTACCGAAGAAAATAACCAGATTGCGATTACCCAGCCCGATCAGTACGACATTTTTGACGGAGAATATTTCAGCCTGCCCTTGGTCGTGCCGTCGGGGAACCTACAGCCCGTAGACATTAGCCGAATTACCGATTTCGACAAAATTGTGCCGATCTTTACCACCGGATCGCTTTATGATGGCGCGCCGGTGAATACCTCCCAGGGCACCTCGCCGATCCGGGTTATGTATGTGCAGGGCGAAGACTCTAGCGAATTTGCCACCGAAGCCACCGGCTGGGCGACCCTGATTCCCTTCCAATACAACGCTGACACCCTTGGCTACCGTCCTGACTTGGTGGGGCGCACCATCGAGAGCTGGGCAGAACTCTTTAACGATGAATTCCAAGGCAAAACCTCCATTCTTGATATTCCCTCCATTGGCATTATTGACGCGGCCATGGTCGCTGAAGCTTTGGGGCTCATGGAGTTTGCCGATAAAGGCAATATGACTCGGGAAGAGCTGGATCAAATTACCACGATCTTGATTGAGCGGAAGCGGGCTGGTCAGTTCCGTGCCTTCTGGAAGACCTTTGATGAATCGGTCAACTTTATGTCCTCCGGTGAGGTGGTGCTGCAGTCTATGTGGTCGCCTGCGGTGACAGCGGTGAAATCCCAAGGCATTGAATGTATCTATGCGCCGCTTAAAGAAGGCTATCGCGGCTGGGGCGGCGGTATTGGTCTATCCCGCAATCTGTCCGGCATTCAGCGGGATGCCGCCTATGAATACATTAACTGGATGTTAGAAGGCTGGGTGGGAGCTTTCCTCGGTCGCCAAGGCTACTACAGTGCTGCTCCTGAAAATGCTCGGAAATACATGTCTGAGGCGGAATGGGCTTTCTGGTATGAAGGACAAGCCGCCAGCGAAGACATGGTAGACCCCTTCGGCAAGACCTTAGAAAAAGCTGGAGCCGTGCGCGATGGCGGTTCCTTTGAGGAACGCATGGGCAATGTTGTGGTCTGGAATTCGGTGATGGAGGAGCAAGTCTACTTGGTGCAGAAGTGGAATGAGTTTATCGCGGCCTAATTCATGACTTAGGTCAGCTTAGGGCTGATGCATACCGGGGTGTGGCCATGCCATGCCCCCCTGCTAAGTAAGTGGACTCCATTCAAGGAAGCTGCCGAGTTTCGACGTCGTTCAACCCTCTTCTCATCACGATTTGAGCCTTGTGACGGGTTTCGACTCTGCTCAACCCTCTTCTTATTGGGATTTGCGCCTTGTGTCGGGTTTCGGCTTCGCTCAACCCTCTTCTCATTAGGCTTTGAGCTTTGTGCAACGTCGAAATGCTTACCAATCCTTACGTCCTCCCACTTACCAGATATCCTTTCATGGCGAGATGCCGCAAACAAGGACATGATTAAGAGTTGGAATGCGATCGCCCCCTATGTATTAATTGCGCCCCAGACGCTGATTTTTCTTTTATTTTTAATTTTTCCCATCGCCACCATCGTCGTGGTCAGTTTTTGGGAATTCACCGGCTATTCCATGACGCCGGCCTTTACCCTCGATAACTACATCGGTATCTTTACTTCCCAAGTTACCCTGGGTACCTACCTCAGCACCTTTCGCTTTGTGGGACTGGTGTGGCTCTTCACCCTGCTGATTGGCTTTCCGGTATCCTACTTCCTAGCCTTTTGCATCGAGGATGTGCGGCTACAGATCATCCTGTTTTTGGTCTGCACCGTGCCGTTCTGGACGTCCAACATTATTCGTATGATTTCCTGGATTCCTTTCTTGGGGCGAGAGGGCATTCTGAATAATCTCTTGATCAGCATCGGGGTGACGGATTCTCCCATTGATATTTTTCTCTTCTCCGACTTTGCCGTGGTGCTGGCCATGGTGCATCTCTACACCCTGTTTATGATCGTGCCGATTTTCAATAGCCTGATGCGCATCGAGCGATCGCTGATTGCTGCTGCTCAGGATGCTGGTGCTTCCAGTCTACAGGTGCTCAAAGAGGTGATTGTTCCCCTGGCTTTCCCTGGTATTGCCATCGGCTCTATTTTTGTGGTGACTTTGACCATGGGTGAATTTGTCACCATTCGGCTGATGAGTGGCGGTCAGTCTGCTTCCATCGGCTACCTGATTCGCAATCAAATCGGCAGTTTGCAATATCCCCTAGCCGCCGCCAATGCGGTGATTTTGCTGATGGTGACCCTTGTGCTGATCTTCGCCATCATGCGCCTTGTCGATATCCGTAAAGAACTGTAGGACTCGCTATGCTTTCCCAACGGCGATCGCTCTCCTTTTATCTCCTAGCCGCCTTTTTTAGCCTCTTCGTCCTGTTTCTCTACGGGCCGATGCTGGTGATTTTCATCCTGTCGCTGCAGGGCCCCGATGGTGCCCTCACCTTCCCCGTACGCAGCTTTGGCTTTCACTGGATCATCGCCCTCTTTGGGCAGCAGCGGGTGGGCGATTTTGTGGGAGCATTTCAGCGATCGTTCTTGCTAGGCATTGTGGTGATGCTGGTCTCGGCGGTGGTGGGGCTGATGGCGGGCATGGCTTTCCGGCAACGATTTGTGGGATCGCGGGTGATTTTCTACCTCACGATTTCTAGCCTAATTGTGCCGAGTATTTTGGTCTCCCTGGGCATCGGCATTGCCTTCAACCTGCTGGGCTGGTCGACCAACTGGTATACCTCCGGTCTTGCCGCCCATTTGACTTGGACGTTACCCTTCGCCTTCTTGATTATGGTGGGTGTGTTCAACCGTTTCGATCGCTCCTATGAAGAAGCGGCTCGTGACCTAGGAGCCAGTGAACTCAAAACTTTTGGGGAAATTGTCCTTCCCTTAATTGGCCCCAGCCTGATTGGTGTAGCGCTGTTTGGCTTCACCCTGTCCTACGATGAATTTATCCGCACGTCTCTGGTGTCCGGCGGTCGCAATACCCTGCCGTTAGAAATCTTCGGCATGACCACCAACGTCACCACCCCAGCCCTCTACGCTTTGGGCACGGTGACCACCGTCTTTTCCTTTTTGGTGATCACCATCGCCTTTGTATCCTACCAATGGGTTTCCCAGCGGCAAAAGTAGCCTGGCCCGAAGGGCCCGACCTCAGGCACAATAGAGGCAGTAGGAGGCCATAGCGGATTGATATCATCTGAATCGACGTGTCCTGCACCTTTCGGCGATCGCTCTCCATCTGCCTTCATGAGGGTGACGTGACGCCATGGCCCGATCTGCCTACTACTGACGATCTTTCTACCCCTGGATGCCACTATGCCGATAACTCTGGATGACGCCAAAACGCTGCTGGATGAGTTGCTCACCCGCTATCGTGCCCAAGTGGACTATCTCGCCATTCGCCTCGAAGAATCGGCAGGCACAGATATTCTGCTGCGGGGTAGCAAGATTGAGGCTCTTAGCGAGGGCATTGCCCTCGGCGGACAAATTCGCGCTTGCCATAAGGGCGGCTGGGGATTCGCCAGCTTTAACCGCATTGATGATATTCGTGCCCATCTTGAACGGGCGATCGCTGCGGCTCGGATGGTGGGCGATGAAGAAACCCTCTTAGCCGAGGTTGATCCAGTGCAAGCGGTGCGATCGCTGCCCTTAACTGGAACGGATCCGCGACGCATTGCCTTGTCCGACAAAAAAGCCTTGTGCGATCGCTATGCCGACATTTTGCGCAGTGTGGACGATCGGATTGCCACCACCTCCGTCCGCTATGGTGATAATGCCCAGCGGATTATTTTGATGACCTCCGACGGAACGCTGCTGGAACAATCCTGGGTGGATATGGAAATGCGCTTTGCGGCCACGGCCCGCAGTGGCGAAACGGTGCAAACGGGACGGGAAACCACTGGCTCTCGGCGGGCCTACGAAGATTTAGCCGGTTTGGATCATCAGGTGCGCAGTGCGGCCCAGCGGGCCGTGGATGCCCTGGCCCTGCCTTCCGTGCGCGGCAACACCTACACCGTGGTGATTGACCCAATTTTGAGTGGATTGTTTGTCCATGAAGCCTTCGGGCATCTTTCGGAAGCGGATATGGCCTACGAAAATCCCGATATTTTGGAAGTGATGACCCTGGGGCGGCGGTTTGGCCCCAAAGAGCTACAGATTTTTGACGGTGCGGCCCCTGAAGGGCATCGCGGCAGCTACTACTACGATGATGAGGGGGTGCCTGCCACCACCACTCAGCTCATTGAAGATGGCGTCTTGGTGGGACGGCTGCACTCGCGGGAAACAGCGGGCAAGCTGGGCGAAGCACCGACGGGAAATGCTCGCTGCCTCAGCTACCACTATCCGCCGATTGTGCGCATGACCAATACCTGGATTGAGCGCGGCAATACGCCGGTTGATCAACTGTTTGACGGCATCCAAGAGGGGGTTTATGCCCGCAACTGGCTCGGCGGCATGACCAACGGGGAAATGTTTACCTTCACGGCCGGGGAGGCCTGGATGATCCGCAATGGCAAGGTGGCGGAGCCGGTGCGGGATGTCACCCTGTCGGGCAATGTGTTTACCACCCTGGCGGATATTGACGCGATCGGCGATGACTTTTTCTGGGATGAATCGGGCGGCTGCGGTAAGGGCGGCCAGAGCGGCTTAGCGGTCGGCTGTGGTGGCCCAAGTTTACGGATTCGGGATGTTGTTGTCGGCGGTGAGGCAGATATCTAGGGGGAGGAGCGATCGCCCCCTGCTGCAATGGCTGTAGACAGCGTCATGCCCTAAGGCCTGACAAGATGTGCGCTGCCACCCTACGAATTCACCTTGCTCTGAATCAAGGGAGCTACTGTAGGCATAAAAAAACATAGGCATAAAAAAACAGGGGATGGCTCCCCCGTTTAGGTGGCGATCGCTCCCTTTGGTTCGTTAGGGGCGATCGCTTGTTTGTAGCGTGACCTAGGCAATCGTGGCCATTTTCACGTCGCTGCTGGCTAGCAGCTCTTGCAGTTCTTCTGCATCAACGGTTTCCCGTTCGACGAGCATTTGGGCTAGGTGATCCAAGACGGTGCGGTTATCGACCAATACCGACTTGGCGCGGCGATAGGCTTGGTCAACGAGGTTGCGGACTTCATCATCCACAGCGGCAGCGGTTTCTTCGGAGAAGTCCCGCTCAGCGGCGATGTCGCGACCGAGGAACATATTGCCTTGCTGACGACCGAGGGCAACGGGGCCGAGGCGATCGCTCATCCCGAAGCGCATTACCATTTGCCGAGCAACGCGGGCTACCTGCTGCAGGTCATTGGACGCGCCGGTGGTGACTTCTTCATCGCCGAAGATGATTTCTTCAGCAATCCGTCCACCTAGGGCAACGGCCATTTGGTTTTGTAGGTAGGAGCGTGAGTAAAGACCAGAATCCATGCGGTCTTCGCTGGGGGTGAACCAGGTGAGTCCACCGGCACGACCCCGAGGGATGATGCTGATTTTTTGCACCGGGTCATAGTCGGGCATCAGGGCACCCACCAAGGCGTGACCGGCTTCGTGGTAGGCCACCAAGGTCTTGCGCTTCTCGCTCATCACCCGATCTTTCTTCTCGGGCCCAGCCAAGACGCGATCGATGGCGTCGTTGACTTCGTCCATGGAGATTTCGGTGAGGTTGCGACGGGCAGCAAGAATGGCTGCTTCGTTCAGCAAGTTGGAGAGATCCGCGCCGGTGAATCCGGGAGTCCGGCGGGCGATGCGATCGAGATCCACATCTTTCGCCAAGGTTTTGCCACGGGCGTGAACGTTGAGGATTTCGAGACGACCGGCATAGTCGGGGCGATCGACCACGACTTGGCGATCGAAACGGCCGGGACGCAGCAGCGCGGCATCCAACACATCGGGACGGTTGGTTGCCGCGATGATGATGATACCGGTGTTGCCTTCAAAACCATCCATCTCGGTGAGCAACTGGTTTAGCGTTTGCTCACGCTCATCGTTACCGCCCCCGAGACCCGCACCCCGCTGACGACCGACGGCATCAATTTCATCAATAAAGACGATACAGGGAGCATTGGACTTGGCTTGTTCAAACAGGTCGCGGACGCGGGATGCACCCACCCCGACGAACATTTCCACAAATTCAGAACCGGAGATGGAGAAGAAGGGGACGCCTGCCTCACCAGCAACAGCCTTCGCCAATAGGGTTTTACCGGTTCCAGGAGGGCCCACCAGCAGGACACCCTTGGGGATCTTGGCACCGATGGCCGTGAAGCGATCGGCATTTTTCAAGAAGTCCACCACTTCTGCTAGCTCTAGCTTGGCTTGCTCAATCCCGGCCACATCACCAAAGGTGACCTGGGTTTGGGGTTCCATTTGCACCCGAGCTTTCGACTTACCGAAGTTCATCGCTTGGTTGCCGGGGCCGCTCTGGGCGCGACGCAACACAAAGAACAGCACAATCAGCAGCAGGAAGGGAATCAGCAGGGAGCCGAAGACCCTTGCAAACACGTTATCTTCAGGCTGAGGGGCAACGGAAATATCGACGTCGTTCTGCGTCAGGATGTTGAGCAGGTCTGGATCGTTGACGAGGTTCACGAGCACCTTGCTGCCATCTTGGGCGGTGATGGTGGCGCGAGCGCGATCAGAGCTGATGCTGACCTTTTCAACTTGATTTTGCTCAACCCGTTCAATAAATTCGCTATAGCGCCAGGTATCTTGCACTTGGGGCTGGCGATCGCTGAGCAACGATGTTCCCAAAAAGATCACCACGACCGCTAAGAGTGCGTATAGTCCTGCGTTTCTCCACCGCTTATTCACTAAGGTCAATCCTCCTAATACTTATATTGAAGTAGCCCTAAACCGAGGACTGTAAGGCCAGGACTTACGCCATGTCTTGAAACCGGGAGAACGCTAGAGCCAAAACCCTGCGCCACAAACCAGAACGTGCGATAAGCCCTAAGCTTGATTTCTATTGTTAACTAATATTAACGCATTTCAGAAATCTACGGGATTTGGACGAGCGATCGCTTCTTGAAGCAACTCTAGTCCGGGATGGTGAGGATCATAGGATCGGCAATCTGCGCCGCTGAGGACGTGGCTAATCGGCACAACCTCGACCACAGAATTGCAGTAGGCGATCGCCTCTAGATGAGAACGAACCTGCGCGCACCATGGCTCCTCACGTATCTCTATATTTTGGCACTTTAAGCTAGAAATGAGGTGCGATCGCGCCAAACCAGGCAAAATTCCTTGGGATATCGGCGGCGTCCAGTAGCATCCAGCTCCCCAACCCCACAAATTTCCCGTACTGGTTTCTAGCCACGCGTCATCCAAACCCACCAAAATGGCCTCCTGAGCCTGGTGCTGCTGGGCCCGTTGGCGGGCCAGCCAGGGGGCTAGGTAGTTTCCAGTTTTATGAGACGGCAGCGATCGCCCCCCATAGCCCAAATCTCCTAGATCGTCCCAGGTGGCCACCCAGGCGGTGATGCCCTGCTGATGCCAATGATCGAGGTTGGTGGGCAGCGATCGCCCCAAAATCCAATGGCGGCCGTCGGGAAACAGGGTGACGCGCAGAACGGGGTGGTGGTCGGCGAGATAGATTGCGCCCTGTTCCACCTGAGACCAATCGGGCGATCGCCATCCTAGGGCCGCCAGGCTAGTTTGCAGGCGCTGGACGTGATCGCTCCAATGGCTGCGGGGATCATGGAGGCGATCGTAGATGCGCAGGGTGGTGAATACCGTTGCGCCAAACAGCAGCGCCGGATCATCGGGGGCAATGGGCAGCGTATCGCCGGTATGCAGTTGACCGTTGTACCAACTTGGCGGAGACATGGGTGGAATGTACGATGTCTGGCTGGTTTAAATCCTTTTTATGGGATGTAGCCTGTGTTAGCGAAGCGTAACGCACGGCTGAGTGTAGCCTGTGTTAACGAAGCGTAACGCGCGCCTAAATCCTGTGCATCTTCCCATCCCTTGGGGATTGGGTGGCGGAATTTAGGGAATGCGGATGGTGGAACTACCGTCGGGATTTTCGACGAACTCGCCGCCGAGGGCTTCAATGCGATCGCGGGCGTTTTGTCGGGTGCGTTCATCCACGGCATTTTGCAACACCAGCATCCAGGCGGCAATTTGGGCGGAGCTGCTGTCAGGGTTTTGGGCTAGGAATTGGGCGGTTTGGCGAGAGAGGGCAGCGGCGTTGTCGCTACCGGGAAAGGAGGATTGTTCGGCCCAGTCGGCAGCGGTTTCAAAGGATTGCCGAGCTGTTTCGCCATCGCCCAAAAAGAGCAGTTCATCAATTCCCTTTTGTCGCCAGACAAAATAGGAATTGGACGGTGCGTTGGGTTCTAGGCGAGACACATTGCGATCCATAATCTCGATGGCCCTTTCTGGCATACCGGCATATTGAGACGTGCTGGTGGACAGGAAGGTGTAGGCGAGGATGAAGCGAGGATCGCGTTGCAGAACGATCTCGAAATACTCTGGGCTGAGGGAATAGTCGGTGCGCTGGCGAATTTCCTCATCGCCGAAATATTGCACGAAGCTGAGGAAGACCCAGTTGGCCATGAGGTTGTCGTAGCCAAAGGCGGGCGATCGCTTCAAGAGTTCCAGACGGGATGCTTCTAGGGTCAGTTGCTGTTGCAGCTCGTCGTCGGTGAAGGTGCGATCGCCTTTGATGCGCTGCAGTTCGGGCACCTGTAGGGAGGCGATCGCTCCTAGGGCCACCAGACTGGTGAGGGCGGCGGCTAGGGTATGTCGCCAATGGTGTCGGGGGGATGCAAGTTCCATGGCTGGGGGTGAGAAACGTCAACATCCCCCTAGGGTAGGAGGATGGAGGGTTGTGGACAAGGTTTTTCGGGACAATCTCAGCGTCAATCTTGAGGGAACGAGCCGTGGCTCAGGTTTTTGTAAATTTTTGTAAACAAGTGATCGATCGCTGAATAGTGCTACATCCTAGGCAGAATCAGCCTCGGATTGCCTTTCTCCGTAATTGTACGAGGGTTAGCGGATCGAAAAAAAAGAAGTTATGCTGGGTGCAACGCTTGAGTGCGGGAATACTTAAGTTGTAATTCGGGATTTCATAACAGGGAGGTGGTTGCATCACCTCTCTTCAAATCAAAGCTACTGGGCGAGCGGGAAACCGTCCGGTAGCTTTTTGATTGGGGGCTACGGGGTGAAGCGGCAGATGCCCCACGGAGAAGAGAGTCATAGACTAGAATTAATCGGGGTCACATGCAGGAACTGCGCCAGGGTCGCCTTCGCATAGCTTAGCCAGAGTAGTAGCGTTACCATCGCCACCTGTACCTAGCCAAATTGTACCGGCATAGCCTTTGAGATCGGGCCCAGATGGAGTTGCCTCGTTGGTAGCCTGGACAGAGCCAGCACCACCGCCGTTAATGGTGTAGGTGTAGTTTTCGGTGTTGCTGATGCCAAGTTCTAGGTCAGCAAAACCAGCTTGGTCAGCAAACTCACGGTTTTCTAGGTAGAAGGCTTGCTGAGCACGGTTCATAGCACCGATGTAGGTTTGTGCTTCAGACTGACGAGCTTTGTTGGCTTGGTTCAAGAAGGAAGGAAGAGCAATGGCAGCTAGGATACCGATGATGATGATGACCACCAGTAGCTCAATCAGGGTGAAGCCCGATTGCCCGGAGCGGCGGCGGAGAACCTGAAGAAGAAGGCGGTTGTGGAAAGTCGTCATGGGTTGTGAGGGAATAAAGGTCTCGTGCGGAATGACGCAGATACACGCCTAGGGGGCAACGAGGCTTGGGGTAAACAGAGGGTATAGCAAAGCTACCAGGCGACTGGGAATGCGACTGGTAGCTTGCAGGTCGTCAAGAGAGGAAATGAAGGATGGCGATGTGCTCGCTCGGTTCATTCCTGCTTAGTCTAAATTAGTCGATGGGGCAAGGAGGAACTACACCGGGGTCGCCTTCACATAGCTTGGCAAGTGTGGTTGCGTTACCGTCATCACCTGTACCTAGCCAAACTGTACCAGCGAAGCCTTTCAGATCTGGTCCAGTAGGAGTTGCAACGTTGGTTGCTTCGGTAGAACCTGCGCCACCGTTGTCAATGGTGTAGGTGTAGTTTTCGGTATCGCTCAAGCCTAGCTCAAGGTCAGCGAAGTTACCTTGTGCAGCAAACTCGCGGTTTTCTAGGTAGAAGGCTTGCTGAGCACGGTTCATAGCACCGACGTAGGTTTGTGCTTCAGACTGACGAGCTTTGTTGGCTTGGTTCAAGAAGGAAGGAAGAGCAATGGCAGCCAAGATACCGATGATGATGATCACAACCAGTAGCTCGATCAAGGTGAAACCCTTGGTGTTCTTGCCAGCGAAGTGTTGGATTAGTTTGGCTTTGAGTGCAGAGTTCATTGTTTTCTCCTTAGAGTTGCGGGAACGTTGTTGGTTTGAAGTTGCGGGATTCGGATTTCTAACTCCTGACTATAACTTGCCCACCCGGTTTCAATTTGATATCACTCTCCCAAAACTTTTTTTGGATTTTTTTTTCAGATCGGCTAGACCCCAGGAACCACAAGGGTTGATCTGCGTCTTTATCAAACCACGGTTGGGCTCCTCCCATGATCGCCCTGGGTTGGGGAGGGATGCAGATGTGTCGAACAACACGCTCAAGTCCATCAGTGCTGAGGAATTTATGCAGATCCTCACCCCGAAGATCCTTGTCCGAAGACCCTCATCCCCCAGCCCCTTCTCCCACGAGGGTAGAAGGGGAGCAAGAAGGTGTAGGTATTTCAAAGTCCCTCGCCCGTTCTGGGAGAGGGATTTAGGGTGAGGGTCTTCGAGGTTGCTCAGATTGAACCAAGATCCTGGTTGATCGACGAATCTTGCCCCCTTATCCCCCAGCCCCTTCTCCCACGAGGGGAGAAGGGGAGCAAGAAGGTGTAGGTGATTTCAAAGTCCCTCGCCCGTTCTGGGAGAGGGATTTAGGGTGAGGGTCTTCGAGGTTTGTCAGGTGCCCCATCTTGCCCCCTCATCCCCCAGCCCCTTCTCCCACGAGGGGAGAAGGGGAGCAAGAAGGTGTAGGTATTTCAAAGTCCCTCGCCCGTTCTGGGAGAGGGATTTAGGGTGAGGGTCTTCTGGAAGAGGGATTTAGGGTGAGGGTTTTCTGCGGAACTTTGCCGGAAGGGTGCGCCGTCTAGCGGACAATAGAATGGCGTCTAGGTTGGGTCTTATATATGGTGACGATGGAGCGAGGGGCCTGGCTGCTGGGGCCGTTGGCAGGGGCGATCGCCTCTGTGGTGTTAGCGAGTCCAGCGATCGCGGGCATCTGTCCTGCCCAGGTGGGTGATCAAATCCAGGCGATTACGCGGCGATCGGCGGTGAGCCGTGCCCAGTGGGGCATTGTCGTCGATACCCTAACGCCCGATTCACCTCTCTTTCCCCATTCCGGTGCTCCTACCCAGCGGCTGTATGACCAGGGGGGCGATCGCGCTCTGGTGCCGGCATCGAATGCCAAGGTTTTGGTGACCGCAGCCGCGCTACAGCGGTTTGGCCCCGACTACCGCATTCCCACCTCGATCTATCGCATGGGTTCTACGGAGCTGGGCAGTCCGATGATCTTGCGGGTGGTGGGGCGCGGTGACCCAAGCTTGAGCGATCAGCAGCTCCTCAGCCTCGCCCAGCAACTGCGCGACCAAGGCATCACGCATATTGATTGGCTGATTGGCGATGATTCCTACTTCCAGGGCGAAACGGTGAGCGCTAGCTGGGATGCGGAGGATCTACAGGCGGGCTATGGCGCACCCACCAATAGCCTAATCCTCAACCAGAATGCGATCGGCGTAAATCTCTACCCCCAGGCCGTGGGTCAGCCCCTGCGCCTAGAGTGGGACAATCCTAATGATGCACCGGGCTGGCAGGTGCGTAACAATACAACGACGGTGCCCCGAACAGCATCGGAATATATTGTGGTGGGTCGAGACATGGTGCAGTCGATCCTGTACCTGAGCGGTCAGCTTTGGGTGGGCTCTGAACCCGATCTATCTGCCGTGGCTGTCACCCAACCGGGCGATCGCTTCCTAGAACGGTTTCAGCAGGTTCTGGCAGAGCAGGGCATCACTGTGGGGCAAGCAGAAGTGGTGCGGGCTTCCATGCCGGATCCAGGGATCGAAATCGCAGCGGTGGAATCCTTACCGATGGTGGCGCTGGTGACGGAAGCCAATCGCCACAGCACCAATCTCTATGCAGAAGCGCTTCTACGGCAATTGGCGGTGGCAGAAAATGGCGATCGCGCTCGTACCTCGGCTCTGCAGGCAGGGCAGGAGGCGATCGCGGCCGTCTTGGCTCCCCTTGGCGTTGATAGTAGCCAGTTTCGCCTGGCCGATGGATCGGGGCTTTCTCGACAAAATTCTGTAACTCCAGCCGCTTTGGTGGATACCTTACAAGTGATGGGGCGATCGCCCGATGCCCAACTCTATCGCGATAGCTTGGCCGTAGCCGGCACCAGCGGCACCCTGCGCAACCGATTTCGCGATACGTCCGTCGCGGGTCGTCTGTGGGGTAAAACAGGTACGCTGCGAGATGTTGTAGCCTTATCTGGCTATCTGTATCCCCCTAATTATGATCCGGTGGTGTTTAGTATTTTGGTCAATGATCCAAATTTATCTTTGGGCGCGGCACGGCAGGCTATGGACGATATTATCCTAACGCTCCAACAACTCCAGTCTTGCTCTTAACTTCGTATCTGTAGATTAGACTGGCAGATTAGATAAATACGTTAACGATGGTCGGTGTCTACCCTACTGATTGCTGATCAGGCGATCGCCCAAATGTAGCCATGACGACTAGTGCTAGCATCGATGGATCGGGTATGGTGCGATATACCTTGAGATGTCTCAACATCACAATTCCATGCGATCGCGTGCTTAGGTTGATACTCTAGAACAAGAGAACACCTCGATCCAGTGGCGATGATTGAGGGGTCTCCCTTGCTAACATCAGGAGGGGTTTGAATATCAGCTACCCCTATGCTCTCCATGTACCTTCCTCAGGTCTCCCCGTACACCTAGAAGTAGGTTTTCTCCTGCAAGACTGCTAGCTGTCAGCATGGCCCACTCGTCTCCATGGTTCAATCGTTCGATTTCTCTGCGGCTCC
Source organism: Leptolyngbya sp. CCY15150 (assembly GCF_016888135.1). Lineage (NCBI taxonomy): Bacteria > Bacillati > Cyanobacteriota > Cyanophyceae > Leptolyngbyales > Leptolyngbyaceae > Leptolyngbya > Leptolyngbya sp. CCY15150. The sequence continues at coordinate 128,401 of NZ_JACSWB010000292.1, read as the reverse complement.
TGCTGGTGCTACCGTTTGTCCTGCAAATTGCGATCGCTGTGGGTCTAACTGGATGGCTCTCCTTCCGCAGCGGTGAGCAGGCTGTGGAGGATTTATCGGGTCAACTGCGGGGTGAGGTGGGAGCGCGCATTCGGCAACATCTCGATGCAGAATTGATGATTGCCCATCAGCTCAACCGCATCAACCTTGATTTGCTCCAAAGCGATCGCCTAGATGGTGAGGATCTACCCGACCTCGGGCAGCATTTTTGGCAACAGCTTCAGCAATTTGACCAGATGGGGGTGATCTATTACGGTCAAGCCGATGGTCGTTTTATTGCCGCTCAGCGGGGTCTGGAAGGCGAATTTCTGTTTGTGAAACGAGAGCTGCCGCCCTCAGATGCGGAGGTGTTTTCTGCCGATGATCAAGGTGGTTTAGCGGAACAGGTTTCGATTATTCCCAACTTCATTGATATCCGTGAACGTCCTTGGTACACCGCAGGAGTAGATCAGGGTACCTTCACCTGGGGCGATATTTTTGCGTTGCAGGTCGTGCCTCGGATTGACCTGCCGGCCAGCGTGCCGGTGTTGTCGGCTGATGGCAACCTGGAGGGAGTTCTGGGCAATAATCTAGCGCTCACGAGCCTGAGTGATTTTCTGCAGGATCTGACGATTGGGCAATCGGGACAGGCGTTGATCCTAGAGCGATCGGGAGAATTGGTGGCCAGCTCTCGCTTGCCCCAGCCATTTGAGATCGATAACGATGGACAAACCCAGCGGCTTCTTGCAGCCGAGAGCGATGACGACGTGCTGCGGGCAACGGTGCAGCATCTTCAGCAGCAGTTTCGCTCCTTGGATCAGATTACGGCGGTGCAGCAGCTCGATGTGACCCTAGGGGGCGATCGCCAATTTATCGATGTGTTGCCCTATCGGGATGTCCATGGTTTGGATTGGCTGATTGTGGTGATTGTGCCTGAAGCAGATTTTATGGCGACCATTCATGCCAATACGCGCAGAACGATCCTGCTTTGTCTAGCGGCGCTGGTGCTAGCAACCTATTCCAGCACGCTAACGGCCCGTTGGCTGAATCGATCGCTGCTGACCCTCAACCGAGCTGCCCAACAGATCGCCGACGGCCAGCTCACGACGGAAATTAAGGGTAGCCGCATTCAAGAACTGGCGGAGTTAGGGCAAGCGTTCACCCAAATGGGGCACAATCTCCAAACCTCATTCCATCAATTGCAGGTGCTCAACCAGGCTCTGCAAAATAGCGAAAGCCGTCTAACCCAGTTCCTAGAAGCGCTGCCGGTCGGTGTAGTGGTCTTTGATCCGGCTAGCTGTTTGATCTATGTCAACCCCGTTGGCCGTAAGATTCTCAGCGGTCATGTGGGTACAACAGAAGCTGACCTCAGCGCCCTAGAGCAACGGTTGATCTATCAACTTGATCAACCCCATGCCCAGTCGCTGCAAGATGTGTTAGCTAAGCCGACCCTCGCAGGTCAAGCATTACATATTACAGATATAGAACTGCGACGGGATGGACAGGTGATTACCGTTGCCGTACAAACCATGCCTATCTGGGATGAACAAGGTAATATCGCCTACGCGATCGCTGGCTTCCAAGATATTAGCGATCGCCGCGCCATTGAACTTGCTCTGAAGCATAGTGAAACCAGGTTTCGAGCGATCGCCGCCAACGTGCCGGGCGCAATTTTGCGCTACGTGCTGCATCCAGATGGCACCGATTCAGTTCCCTACATTAGCCCGAGCTGTGAATATCTTTGGGAAGTGGATGCCGATGCCGTGAGGCAAAATCCTGAATTGCTCTGGCGGCCGGTGCATTCGGATGATTTACCTCGCATCCAGCAATCTATTGTCGAATCTGCCCGCACGCTCCATTCCTGGTCTGAAGAATGGCGGATTATGACCCCCTCGGGTCAGCTTAAATGGATTCAGGCCGTTGGCCAGCCCGAACGTCGTCCAGATGGCTGTACGGTATGGGATACGCTGGTGCTCGACGTGAGCGATCGCAAGCGGGCAGAAGAACAGCTTATCTATAATGCTCTGCATGATTCTCTCACTGACTTGCCGAATCGTAAATATTTGATGGAGCAACTGCGGCAAAAACTGCGCCGCACCGCACAGCTAGGTCTGCCCCATGTACAATTCGCTCTCCTATTCCTTGATCTCGATCGCTTCAAGGTGGTGAATGATAGTTTAGGGCATTTAGCAGGCGATCAGCTCCTGATCCAAGTGGCACAGGTGTTGCTGGCGATCGTGGATGGACAAGGTACCGTTGCCCGGCTGGGGGGCGATGAATTTGTGATCGTTCTAGATTCCATCAACACATCAGATGATGTTGTGCATTTAGCCAACCAAATCCTAACCGTATTCCGATCGCCCCTATCCTTAGATGGTCGAGAGATTACCCTCAGTACCAGTATTGGCATCGTGTTTGGATCTGCGACCTATCGTCATGCATCAGATCTGATTCGAGATGCTGATATCGCTCTCTATCAAGCTAAGTCGAAGGGACGCGCCCGCTATCAGATTTTTGATAGCGCCATGCATACCCAGGTGGTAAAACGACTGCACTTAGAAAATGATCTACGACGAGCGATCGCCCGTCAGCAATTTTTGGTCTACTACCAACCGCTGGTGGCGTTAGAAACCGGTGAATTGATAGGTTTTGAGGCGCTAGTGCGCTGGCAGCATCCTGTGCGAGGGCGCATTCCTCCCGATGACTTCATTCCCATTGCCGAGGAGACGGGTCTGGTTGTCCCCCTCGATCGCTGGGTTTTGCGTACCACCTGCCAACAGTTAGCATCCTGGAATGAGCGCTTTCAGGATGCTAAGCAGCTTAAGGTGAGCGTTAATTTATCCGCCCTTGATCTTCGCGATCCGCACCTGCTGCCGGATGTCATCGACATTTTAGCCCAAACGGGAATTCAGAGCCACTGTCTGAATTTGGAGCTAACTGAAAGTATGCTCGTTGATAATGTCGGTGACACGATCGCTCTCTTGTTACAGCTTAAGCAACAGGGGTTACAAATTAGTATTGATGATTTTGGTACGGGCTACTCATCCCTAAGTTATCTCTATCAGCTACCCGTCGATACTCTCAAGATTGATCGTTCGTTCGTCCATCAAATGCAACAGGGCGATCGCAACCACAAAATTGTGGAAACAATTGTGAATCTTACCAACCAGCTAGGCATAGCAGCGATCGCTGAAGGTATTGACTGTCTTGAACAAATTGATCTCCTGCGCCAACTGGGCTGTGAACTAGGGCAAGGTTATTTCTTTGCTCAACCCATGGCGGCTCAGGATGTAGAGGCGTTTATCACGCAGCACTATTTTCGCTATTGACATGCTGGGAAGAATCATTGAGTCGGTTTAGCATCGCACGACACATGAGGATTCTTCAATGCTCCATCAGCTTCAGCCCTGTTCTTGATCGTCCTATCTAGGACGATATTAACAAGACATGCACGGTCTATCTGCAACCGGCTTGAGAGCTTCATGGATCGAAAAACGCAGATTTTCCGAGATTCTTGGTATCGATACTAGATTTAGGGGAATACTAAATTCTGTACTCAATAAACAAGGCTAATTGCGAAAGGTCAAGCTTCATTAAGACTCAATCCCCATTTATGAATGATTATTTAGCATGGAGCCAGAGCAGTTGATCAAGTGAAAATCTTTCAAAGAATACGACTGCTCTATCTATGAAATGTAGCAAGCACCTCGATCAAAAGCATAACTATCTTGGTCGATGCGCCATGAGCGAATGACTCAACTTCAGTTTGAACAATTAAGCAAGTGACACTTGTAGACCCCTTAGTATTGCAATCATTAGTGAGAATGACCACAGCATCCTACTCCCAAGAAACCATAAGTCTCTTATCAGATATTGTTGGCCAACCTGTAACAAGCCAGCAGATCAATCCCAAACTTCTCTTTATGACAGCACTTGTGACTGCGATGCTGGGAGCACTGTGTGCCGATGGTGTTGTGGTAGAAGAAGAAAAAGAAACCTTCCAAAAGATTTTTAATCAGTTTTTCCCTTCAGAGAGCAAAATGGGGCAACTTGTTAGGGGGCTTAAGAAAAGTGTCCAGCAACGTGGTCTTTTTCAGGATCCAAGCCATCTTTCCCTGCTTGTTCAAGGTCTCTCTGAGTCTGAAAAGCTGTTGGTTCTGGCGTTTGCCTGTGAAATTGCAACTGCAGATAGCGATGTTGTAGCAGAAGAAATGCACTACCTTCAAAAGGTTAGCGGTCATCTTGAGCTAAGGTCTGACTACTTAGAGACTCTCCTCTCAGCATTTCAATCCCAGTCTCAGTCTGCAGACCCCAATTCAGTTTTTGATGTTCATAACCTTCTAGATCCTAGTCGATTTCAAGCTCATGACTTTGTCTTTGTGCGTATTGCCGATTACATAACGTCGAAACTACCGAAGACTCATGATGTCCATATCTCTGGTGAAGCGTCCGCTCTGAGCTACAAACAACTGGAGAATTTCAAGGTAGATCAGGATCGATTGCGGCATTTGTGCCAGTCTTTGCTGAGTATTACACAAGACTATGAAGAAAACGTTTGTCAAATTCCAGGACAAGCGCAGGATATTCTCAGTCTTTTAGACCAAGTCCGTAATCAGAAATTCCGAGTTGCAGTTGTTGGCGAATTTAGCCAGGGTAAATCAACGCTCCTGAATGCTCTTTTGGGTGAAGAAATTCAACCTGTTCGTGCTATTCCCTGTAGTGGTACGGTAACAGTGCTAAGATTTGGCGAAAAAACACGTGTATTGTGCGTTTATACTGATGGACGACAAGAAGAGATCCCATTTGAAAACTACCAGGAAAAAGCATCAATTTCTGAGCAGGCTGCACTGTGTGGATTGAGTGATGAACTTGGACAGTCTACCATCCAGGAAATTATCTTAGAGCATCCGAGCTTAGAACTATGCCGACATAATGTTGAAATTGTTGATTCTCCAGGCTTAAATGAACATCCCAACCGGACGGAAATTACCCAGCGCTTGCTGCAGAAAACCGATGCAGCCATATTCCTAGCTAACGCGTCTCGTCCCCTGACGCAAGGTGAGCGACTCTTGCTGGAGGACTTACGTTCTCAACTTAATCGAGGAGATCAGGATAGTCCGGCGGACAATCTCTTTGTGTTGGTTAACTTCATGGATCTTCTGCGTCGCCAGTCCGATCGCAAACAGGTTCGTCAGCTCGTTGAAAACTTTTTGCAAGGTAGCAATCCGATTGTCTCTGGTGATAATCGGGTTCATTTTATTTCTGCTCAAGCTGCTCTAGATGCAATTATTGAAGGTGAAGGTAATGAGTTTCTAGAGTCCTTTAAGGCGTTTACATCAGCCCTCGAACGTTTCCTCATTCATGATCGAGGTATGATTGTAGTCCGGCATAATGCACGACAACTGAAGACTATAGCTCAGAAATTTCAGGAGCAACTGCAGCAGTCTCTTAAGACTCTAGACGATAATATTCAACTTGTGGAATCGGACAAGAGGAAAATAGTTGATCAAATTGGCGAGGTGAGCAGTCGGGATTTTAAAATTCGAGCATTAGCTCAGTCCTTAGCTAATAAAGTTTTTGACCAAGTCACTGAGGGCTGGCAAGGGTGGACTCTGGAAATAGGTGGAGAAATAAGACAGAAAAGTGCAACCTGGAAAACAGAGCATCATCAAAAAGATAAGATTACCAGAGATTTCTCGAATCAGTTTATACAAGACATCTCCCATGAGATTGACACTCGATTGGAGAGAGAGGTTGTTCACAACATCCTTTCCCCTAACCTGGATGCCCTAGATGATTTTATCCTGGATGAAATGTGTGCTATTCAGGCGAATTTAGAAGCCTTAGATTCCAAAATTGGCTCAACCTTGGGGGGGCAGTTTAATCTATCCCTTAAAAATCTAGGAATTAACGTCAACTTTTCCAATTCACTAAATCCAGCCGAAGGTAGCGGTTTTATGGGGTTTCTTGGCTTTGGAGGAGGTAGTGGGTTGCTAAGTGGAATTGCCTTAGCTGGTTTGGGAGTGAGTTTTGTTCCTGTTTTGCTCATTGGTGCTGCTGCTGGTGTAATTATTGGCTGGCTAACAAGTAGTAGCACGGAAGAAAACTGCAGAAATGAAGTCTTGCAAAAAGGGCTAAAGCATTTTTCAAACTCATCAGACGAACTCCTAGACAAGGTTACCGACACTATTCAAGCCGCATTTGACGGAAGAGTTGAAGCATCATCCAAAGCGGTTCGGCAGTCAATCTCAATTCTCAACCTCTTTCTTGAAGAACAAGAACGCATAACTCATGAAACTGTCGAAAATAGAGAATCTGAGAAAGCCTATGTTCATCAGTGTCTTGGTAGGCTAAGTCAGCTCCAGCGCGATTTGGAATTTTTAGTGTCAGATGCCTGATGTCTAAGTATTAATTAGCGATCGCACTGCTTTAGCTCTGTTAACCTTATCTCAACTCTAAAGGATTTGATCATGATATATATATTTCCGCCTCTCATTCAACAAGGAATTGCATCTGGGAAATATTTCCCCGTCCTCTCAAATGGTGTGCCATTGAGCATGGTACGGGATGCTTCAGGTAGATTTGTTGCTCATGCAGTGGGTATGTTTAATGATAATGGAGATATACTATCTGGAAGCTCTATAACAGGTATTCAGGTGCCAGGATCAGCAATATTTCAGTCGCTCCAAGGTCTATCGACTTCAGTTGCTACTTTACAGGCGACCACAGCCGTGATTGGTGTTGGCACGGCTGTTACTGCAGCATTGACAGCCGTTAATCTATGGCAAACGCTGAAATTACGGCAAGATGTTAAGCAAATGCGGCTGGAGGTTCAAGATGGTTTTTTGGACATGAAAAAAGCATTGGCTGACCAGGGCAGTGAGATTATTCAACATATTCAGTTGGTTGCAGCGGATGTTGAGTTTCGCAATCATCGCACCATCTTGGTTAGAGCTTATGGTCTTTTTCAACAGGCGATCGCTCGACTGAAAATAGCCGTCAGCATTCAAGATCTTAGCCTTCGCTATGATGAAATTACAGCAGCGCGAGGCATGTTGTTTGATGCTCTAGCCGATTATAGAAATGATCAAATTTTGGATAATGTATGTTCAGCAGCGCGATTACGTAGACAGGAGTGTGCATGGGCGATAGAGCAAGCTATAGCAATGACATACCAGCTTCAAGGTGAACTCAGTGCCGTATGCGACCACTTGTCACACATACAACAAGTTATGCGCAAAGACATGGTCTCAGTTGTTGCATCTTGCTCTATTGACAGTGAGCTAGGATTTCTATTTCCTGAGATAACTCGTATCTATCATCACGATCTTGCCCTAGTGGAAGCTTGGCAAAATCATACTAGCTGGCAGAAGAGCTTGCCTCCGTCGGAATTGAAGCAACTGCAAGAGTTACCTGGGTCTGATGCAATGTCAGAAGTTGAAGATCAGGATGTTAGCATTGCGCTAAATAAACCTGTGGAGTATCAGATTTATAATGATGCTCAAACACAGTCTCATCCGATTGCGATACGTGATGGTCTGTTACTAATGATTGACGCTGGTCTTAGAGGACGGCAGGAGGATTATATTACTCAACGCGCTGCGAATAAAGGTTGGAATGCACTAACAAAACAGAATCTTCAGGCGGCATCTCCTTGGAACATTGCTAATCTATCAATTTACTTCAAGGTTGAAGATCAAGAGTTCGAATATCAATAGATATGTTTTCTTTGCCTGGGACAAGATCACTTAAGGGCAGCAAGGGTCAACCAAGCTATCGCTCCTACGATCACCAAAATCAATATCGACACAATCATGACCACCGTGCGACTTTGGGCAGGCATTAGGTCTCGTAGAAGATACACCTGATCAGGATCGACCTGAAACCCAGCCCGACGGCGAAGCCAAGCATCACTGACGCCCACGCCATCGCTGAGATAAAGGGTCATATCTGCAGGAACAAAGTCGGCGCGGTCTTTGGGGTGGAGAGAAAATAACATGCCCGTCACCGTCACAGGGCGATCGCTCTCCTGATATCTGCCCAACGCCTGCCTTTCCACCATCACCTGAACCGCTTGGGGCGGACGCCAATCCTGAGCTACTAACGGCACCCAGGTGACCGTCAGGGTGCGGGGGTATCGATTATTTGGGGTGGGCTGCAGACGATAGGTATCCGTCACCGTCAGTTGGGGTTGCGGGTAGCCCGTGAGACTGACATAGGCTGGCAGGGCTGTGGGAAGTTGGGCGATCGCCACGGGAATCGGCTCGCGGGGCTGGTTCCAGGTAGCGTAGAAGAGCGGCAAGACATGGATCAAGAGGCCGGTGAAGATGAGCCCTTGAAGGATGCCTAAGAAGGCTAAGGATTGAATGGTGCCGAGGGGTAACCTGGGGCCGAGGAATCGATGGGTGAGGTAAAGACTAGATATCAGAGCGATCGCGCCCCCCACTGCCCCGGTGGCATACACCAGCAGCCCCGGCACCGGCAGCCAAATCCCCACGCTGATGCCGATGATCAACCCAAGGGTGTTGAGGACGAAAGCGATCGCCCGCATCCAGCGATGGTGAGGGATAGTGAGGAACATGGGTCAGATAACTCTAACGCTTGCATAAGCACGACACCAGCCCCAAAGCTATTGTAAGGAGTCGGCAAATCATAGGTTTTGAAGGGTTCTAGAGGTGAGATATCCTCTGCTGCTTCTAGATCCTCTGCCAGAATCCGAATCAGCTTCAGCTTCTCAACAGTAGAGAGCTGACGAACAGAGGGAAGAACTTCAGATAAAGTCATGTGCGGTCTCCCAGTTTAAAACTCCATACTTAAAGTTTAGTGGGCAGTAGTCGGAATGTTAAAAAAGTCCTGAAAGCATCCCATGAACAGGAAAGCGATCGCTCCCCTAACTACCCTTGTGGCAGACATCAGCGGACTTGGCTATACATCGGTGATCACTTCAACGGTGCCCGCTTCACCATCCAGCCGCACCCGTTGCCCATCCCGCAACCACTCCATCGCATTCTGCACATTCATCACCGCTGGAATGCCATACTCCCTGGCCAAAATTGCCCCGTGGGATAGACGGCCACCCACCTCGGCAATTAATCCTCCAGCTCGGGCCAACACCGGCGACCAGCCAGCATCGGTGTAGGGCACCACTAAGATGGTCGTGGAATCGATGGCCATGCCGGGCTGCAGGGTGCGCAGGATTTTAACCGTGCCTTCCACATAGCCAGGACTTGCAGCAATTCCCCGCAACGATGACGCGGAAACCTGAAGCGATCGCTGCCCCCGAGGGGGTTCGTTGCCGTAGACTAGCCAGGGTACAGCTGGCGTGGCTTGATCCTGCTGGAATTGCGATCGCCGTTCGCTGATGCGGGTAGATAAGGTAGCGGCTAGGTCACCTTCGGGCTCATTCAACAGACGGTGGATTTCTTCATCGGTGATAAAAAAGATATCTCCAGGATCCGTGAGGAGCCCACTGGCGAGCCAATGCAGTTCGATGGCGACATAGCTCCAGCGTAGTTCAGCTAAGAGGCGGTTATAGACCTCGGTGACGCGACCTTTGAGGGTAAGGCGAGCCTGCACCTGTTGCGATCGCCATGATTGTGTCTCCGGTGGCGGACTGATGATCTGGGTGGGCTGGTTTAGATACTGTAAAAACAGTTCGCGCACGGGTTGGGGGGCTTCCCGCCAGCGCGGTACGGCAATGTCGGTGGCTACTTGGCTAAGATAGCCATATTCGTTCAAAAATTGGTTGAACTGGGTAAGAACAGCTTGGCCATCTGTGGTTTCGCTCAGACTGGCAAACAGGGCTGAGCCTGAATCGGGGACTTGGGCCCGGGCGATCGCTCCGACTAGGGGACGGCAGGACTGGGCTAACCGTTGCAGCGATCGCAGGGAGGCAATTTCTGGCTGGGTTTGAACATTGAGGTCGTTGTCGGATACCTTGAGCATCGCTTGCCGCAGGGCAACGCTGAGGGGAGCCATGATGCTGTAGTAGGTGGCGCGGCGCAGGAGGGTCGAAATTAACTGAATGCGGCCGAGGATGGCGGATGGCTGCTGTCCCTTGGCGGGATGGGCGATGAGTTGGCGTAGACCGGGGGTAAAGAGATCCTGGTCGTCTTGCTCAAAGTCTTGCGCTAGGCGCAGTTCTCGCCCTAGCAGTTTCAGCAATCCCGGCACATTTTTGAGGGTGGAGAGGATCGGCGGCTTACTGAAGGGGGTGCCTCGGGTAAGAAATTCTAGGCTTTCGGGCGGGAGACCCATGCGCCGAAAAATCTGTCCTAGCAGTGATGCATTGAAGTAGGCGGAGGAGTGGTGTAGGGTGGCGGTTTCGGTGAAATCTAACCCTCGGGCGCGATCGCCGAGGACGATGGTAAAAATCTCGCCCCATACGCCGCAGGTCAGGGGACGGTTGATCGACCAGGTGAGGGGACGAATCCAGCCAGGGATCACCTCAGCGGCAATTTTTCTTGTCCAAATCGGCAGGAGTGTGGTGATCGGTCGGCTTTGTAAAACCCAAAGCTGCTGACCGTCATAGCTCCATTCAATATCCTGGGGAATGCCGTGGTAGCGGGCTTCGAGATGGCGGGCCAGGTAGGCCACTTGCTGGATTAATCGCGGCGGCACATCGCCCTCACCTTCCATGGGGAACGCGATCGCTTCTGGCAAACGCCACGGTGGATTAGCCACCGCCTGGGTGGTGGTCAAATCTGCCTCGGTCACCATCACTTGGTAAGACTCTGGGGTCACCTGCCCTGAGACGACTCGTGCGGCGGAACCCGGTAGCGCCTCGATCACCACGCTGTCCCCTTGACGGCTGATGGGATCACGGCTGAAGGCCACGCCGGAAAAGACGCCCGATACTTGAACTTGGACGAGGACGGTCATCGCTTCATCTCGAATGCCGCGATCGCGTCGATACTGCACTGCCGTGGGCCGGTTGTATGAGGCTTGGCATTGGGTGATCGCTTGGGCCAGGGCCTCGCGACTGGTGACCTGGGCGATAGATTCATACTGTCCAGCAGCGGAGGTGGATTCAGAATCTTCGCCGATCGCGGATGAACGGACAATGAGCGGCTGCTCTGGAGTGGGATTGAGCATCTCGATCATCGGCGAAGGGTCATCCCCCGGCGGCAACACCCAGCCCATGGGCACGGGGTAGCCCCAGGTTGTGAGCTGGGCAAGGGTGGCAACCTTCGCACCAAATTTTTTGGCATCATTGGCCTGAGCGAGGGTTGGGACGGCGCGATCGCCTCGGAAGAAACGAAACATGGTTTTTGATCCAGGTTGGGCTTGCCCGGTGGATAGGTCTAAATCGTCCGGCATCTTATGATAAATCCAAGCCATGAGAACACTGAGGATGAGAGTTGCGACTACGCGATCGCCCTGGGTGGGATGCAGCAAGGCCGCAAACACCGGCAGCAGCACCAGGACGACTAAACGACCCTGGCGCTTCTCTCGAAAAATAGTAAAGCTAATTAAACTCAGCAGCAGCACAAGACCGGAGGCTAGCCAATCATGGACGATGTAGCCCCAGGTAACGTTGGTGGTACCGGCTCCCCGTCCTCCCCAATAGCGCCCCATCACTAGGGCAATCAGGGCAATCACTTCCCAGGTTGGATTGGTAGGAAAATAGGATCGCGCTAGCCATACAACGCCTATGCCCTTACCCGCTTCTAGGAGAACAGCCATCACTCCCGCCATCGTTCCGCCATGGTAGAACGCTGCCGAGACACTAAGATTCCCGGTGCCTAGGTGGGCCAAATCTTTGCGGGTGAGCCCATAGGTTAGCCAACGGATCAAGGGTAGCCCGCCGAGCAGTGGGCCAATCACCATAATCAATAAGGCACCCAACACTTGTGTAGGGGTCATAGTTTTTAGTCAGTGCCTGAGTCGCGCAACGACGCCTGTCCTATCGCACTGTATAACAAACCTGCCGGATCTGCAGCAAGACTGCCTATGCAGGGGTTGGGCTATGTCAAGCGCTGATTAGTTGGAGGCGATCGCTGCCGTACAGTGACGAATTTGGTCGATCACCGATCGCACCCCGTCGAGGTCAATACGATAGCTGAGGGGATGGGCAATCAGCCGAGCGGTGCTGGTAAACAACGGCTCAATTTCAATCAAATGATTTTCCTGAAGAGTGCGCCCTGTGGCTACTAGATCCACGATCGCTTCCGACATGCCCGTAATCGGCCCCAATTCTACGGAACCGTAGAGCGGCACAATTTCCACCGGCAGGTTCAACCCTTGGAAATAGCTGCGGGCACAGTGGACAAACTTGGACGCCACCCGACTGTGGGGCGGTAGGTCGAGGGCGGAACGATAGGGGCTGGAAGCCTTGACCGCTACCGACATGCGGCATTGCCCAAATTGCAAATCAGCCAGTTGAGCAACTTGGGGTTGCTTTTCACAAAGCACATCATAGCCCACCACCCCAAGCTGCGCCTGCCCATATTCAACATACACGGGCACGTCATAATTTCTCACCAACAGCGCCTTGGCTCGATGGCTTGCATCCCAAATTTCAAGCTGCCGATTGGAGCTATCGAGGAAGGCGCTAAAGTCGAGACCCACCGCCTTAAACAGCCGGATGCTGTCGTTCAGGAGTGCGCCTTTGGGTAATGCCACAGTAATCATGGAACGCGATCGCAATGGGGTGACTAAACGATGAACGAACATGTTGAACGAATCTGTTGCCTCGTCCCAGCCGACGCAAGGGGCGGCAGGTGAACATGACCGGTTCGATCGCTCACGTATTCTACCAGCCCTTGCCATAAAAATAGGGGCTCATGCCCCGATGATCCGCCCACCTAGACCAGACGACGCTGATCCAGGTTGGTTGGCACGGTCGTGGTTTGCATTGTAGGGGTGCGAAACCATGGGGCGATCGCTAGTCTAGATAGCCCATCAGCGTTAGGGGATCATCAAGTTCATTGGAGGCAATGGGGCGATTGCCAAGCACCATATGGGCATTCAAAAGATCGGCGCTGCTGGCTACGATCGGGCGATGACCCGGCAACAAGTCGGAGCTAACAATTTCCATCTCGCTAGAAAACACGGGGCGATTGCCAACGGCCGTCATGCCAAAGATGTGCAGGTTGCTGGGCTCGATGGGACGGTTGCCCATGAAAAAGCGAGGCTGAGCAACTTCAATGGAACTAGATTCTTCTTTTGATTTCACGGTGAGGGCGGCTCCTTGAGTGGACGATGCTTTACTTCTAGACGAGGACGGCTTGTCCTTCGGGGGTTCGGAGCTAGGCGTTCCGTTATCTTGGGTAGCGTCTGTAGCCATGGGTGAATACCTCTCTATAGTCAACCTGCGGGCGGCCAAGACAGGATGCGAGCCTATCTGAACGCCTAATGCTCTGATCTTATAAGAATCTGAACAAGGACTAAACACCGGATGCTGCCCTGATCGCGGTTTGACGTGGATGTTTCCTGTTCAGCGATGAACCATGATGCTGATTCAGGCTGACGCGATCGCCCAGGAATGCCCTACGTCCTACTTGCAGCCCAACAGGTTGTGTAGGCACCAATGGCCTGCACGATGAAGGGCTCGTGAACGAGAATGGGGGTGTTTAGGACGTCTTTGTTCAAATAGTTTTAGGTGGAACGGTTTAATTGGATACTTTAAATCTAAACTAAACCTTGAGCTTACCTAAATACTACAGGTGAAGACGCAGTCATGACTAGACGATTACAATTCAGTTCTTGTGATCAGACTGATTTGAGATTGTAATCATCCCTGCTCTGAGTTTGTTGCATCAGCCATCTGCCGTTGCCCGCCCGTTGATACCCTAGTTTAGGGCGATCGCTCTCTGCGGCTCATTGGGGGGCGATCGGGGTGATCGGGTGCTGTTGTTAGTGTGAATAGTTGACCATGAGTGCTCTGGTTCCTCGTCCTCGGCATATGCCCCCAACTCATTCTCTGCTGAGTTTGGAGTCTACCGTCTGCGACCTTGGGCGCTACCACTTTCAGGTTGAGGCAACGCTGAGCTGCGCCGAGATTTGGCCCATCCTCAACCAGTATCCCAAGCTGCCCGGCGTGGTGGTGCTGCGCCAGGGCGATTGGCATGGCATGATCCCGCGCCTGCCGTTAATGGAGCTGATGCTGCGATCGCACCTAGAGGGCAATCTCAAGACCCTAACCTTGGCGATCGCCCACAGCTATCGTCCTCAGATGCCTCTCTGTGTTGCAGCCGAGACGCCAATTTTGACGGCAGCCCAGCAGGCTCTGCAGCGATCGCTGCCTGACCAATCGGCACCTATTATGGTGCAGGAAAGCACGGGGGACTATAGCTTGCTGGATGCCCATGAGCTGAATGTGGCCCATTGGCAACTGCGGGGCATTGAAGTGCAAAGCCGCTATGAGCGCACCCAGATCCATATGATTCGCCATGAAAAGATGGCTAACCTAGGACGCTTGGTGGATGGGGTAGCCCATGAAATTCTCGATCCGGTAAGCTTTATCTGGGGAAATCTCAGCCACATTGCCGACTATACCGATCAACTGTTGCAGGTGGTGGCGGCCTATCGCCAGCAGGGGGGAGCGCTACCTGAGATGGGGCTGGATGAAGAGGAGCTAGACTACCTGCAGCAGGATTTACCGAAGGCGATCGCTAGCATCCAATCTGGGGCAAAACGCTTGAAAAATCTAGCGTCTAGCCTACAAAACTTTTGCCATATGGATGAGGTATATCCCAAGCCCGCCGATATGCATGAAGCCCTTGATAGTTTGGTGCTGTTGGTGAATAGTCGCCTGAAGGGGGAGATCCAACTGACGCGTACCTATGGGCATCTGCCGCCGCTCACCTGTCATATTGGGCAACTGAATCAGGTGTTGATGTCGCTGCTGCTGCAGTTTGTGGATGAACTGTTGAGCGACGTGGCCCACCGTTCCGTGGCGGCGAATCTAGCTGGGGCATTGTTTTCCCAGGCAGCGATCGCCCTGCCCCTTCCTGAGATTGCCATTACTACCCAGGTGCTGTCGCCCCACCACGATCAGCCGGGCTGGATGAGTCGCGGTCAGGGGGCTTTTGAAGCCTGGATGCAGGCTACGGCTCCATCGGAGGCGATCGCCCCGTCTACCCAGCGCTGGATCTCGATTCAAGTCAGCCGCAATGGTGCCCCCTGGACGGCAACCCAGCAGCAGGAGTTGACCGATACCCTGTCCAGCGATCGCTGGCATCAACCCCTGGCCCTCAGTCATCGCATCATTGCCGCCCATGGTGGATATCTCCGGTGGCGATCGCCCCATCAAGATGCGGCAGGGGCGGCGTTTGAAGTTCTGTTGCCGCTGGTGTAATCTGACCAGTAACACCCATTCCTGGCTCCATGACCTCATCTCCCACCCTGCTTCAATCCCATGCCTGCTTCGGCGGCACCGTTGCCTACTATCGCCATGCTTCCCAGACTTGCCGCAGTGAGATGGGGTTTGCGGTCTTTATTCCGCCCCAAGCGGCGGCCGGCCCGGTGCCGGTGCTGTACTATCTGTCGGGATTGACCTGCACGGAGGATAATTTCACCGTCAAGGCCGGAGCCCAGCGCTATGCGGCTGAGCACGGGCTGATGCTGGTGGCTCCCGATACCAGCCCGCGCAAGACGGGTATTCCTGGGGAAGATGACGATTGGGACTTGGGCAGTGGAGCTGGATTTTATGTAGACGCGACGGCGGAGCCTTGGAGCCAGCACTACCAGATGTATAGCTATGTGGTGCAGGAGTTGCCCGAGCTGATTGCTGAGCAGTTTTCCATCCGCCGCGATCGCCAAGGGATTTTCGGCCATTCTATGGGTGGTCATGGGGCGCTAGTCTGCGGTTTGCGCCATCCGGAGCGCTACCGATCCATCTCGGCCCTAGCCCCGATCGCCGCTCCCATGCGCTGTCCTTGGGGGCAAAAGGTTTTTAGCCATTACCTTGGAGATGATCCATCCACTTGGGCGGCCTACGATGCTAGTGAACTCGTCGCGACCATGGCCAGCGATCGCCCCATTTTGATCGATCAAGGCACCGCCGATCCTTTTTTGGAGCAGCAGCAGCTCTTGCCCGAGGTGTTTGAGCAGGCCTGTCGGCAAGCTGGACAACCGTTGACGTTGCGGATGCAGGAGGGCTACGACCACGGCTATTTCTTCATCGCCACGTTCATGGACGACCACATCCGTCACCATGCGGTAGCACTGTGTATTGATTAGCGATCGCCCTCAGGAAAACCCTATGAATAGCCACGACCTTGCCGCCTACATTGAAGCCACCGATGGCCTGTCTCAGCCTTGGCTGTTGGTGCAATTGCGGCTGAAAAAACTCCAAGAGCGCAAGGCTAGCTTGTCTACTGAGGCCTATGTGCAGGAAATGAGCGATATCTATCAGGACATGATGAAGTTGGGAGAATGGTGGGTTGGTCTTGAAGATCAGGTGTTCAAGTCGCCGCCGTCTGAGCCGGATTGACTCATGTCCTGATACCTAAGCAGCCTGTAGAAGCTAGCTGCCTGATATGGTAGGAGCCAGATGGGTTAGGATAGCCAGAGATTAGGGTGTTTTGAACCTGTGCCGGCGGGTTTGGTCTGCATAGCCGCGACGTTTGGTCACCGGGGTGCTAGCTGCCAGTCAAAAAAGTGGCAAGGTTCCTCCGGAGTTGTCCGTGACAATTTTGTCTAATAGAACTAGAGGCTCGATGCCCTGCATCCGGTCTCCTATTGTTTCAACAGTACCCCCTATGGTCTCTTCCAATTGGACATATGCCGTTAGCCCTGATGATATTGCTGAACTGGGCGCGTCTCTCCGACAAGTGAAGCAGCAGCTTAAGCCTGGGCGGGTTTGGTATTACGGTGGTGAAACCTATTTTGATGTGCTGTTTGACGTGCAGGACGGCGACATTCAGTGGTTTCAATTTACCCTGCGGGGGCGATCGCTCACCTGGGATCGTAAGGGCAACCTGATCCGCACTGGCAATACGAATGAACTAGATGCAACCCAGGCTCTAGAGTATCCGGCCAGCAAGCTCATTCAAGACGATAGCCAGGCAGATACGGACTTTATTGCCTTGGTTCAATCAATTTTGGCAACCCGTCCCCAGGAAGCTATTTTCCAACAGGTGCTCAATCTGCTGTCCCAGTCCCATGGTGGCGATCGCCCTCCCGTTGATGGGCAACTGGATGGGTAGCTGGCCATACCTGTATCTCACCTGTACCTGCTGGAGATAGTTCACCAATGCGGGCAGATTGATCTAACCTGGGAACACTAGGGCTGGGCAGCACCGCTGCCTAGACTGCCCTATTGCTCGTGCCCTGGATTTTATGATGCAATCTTCGAACTCAGCGCCGCCCTCGTCCCAAGCTGCTCAAGTGCGCCAAACCCGTGAGCAGTTTGTATCGCCAGAGGATTACCTGTCCTACGAATTGGGAAAAGCGGTTCAAGAATTACCGCCGCTCTACACGCGGTTGCTGGCCGGTAGTTTAACGCTGCTGGTCTTTGGGGCGATCGCTTGGGCCCATTTCAGCGAAATAGATGAAGTGGCGATCGCTCCCGGTGAACTGATTCCGTCGATGCAGGTGCGACCCGTGCGGGCTCTGGAAGGTGGCGTGATCAGCAGCATCAATGTTGAAGAGGGCGATCGGGTGGAAACGGGAGATATTTTGCTGGAGAAGGATCCCGATCTCAATCAGTCTGAGGTCGATCGTCTACAGCAGGCGGCGGAGTTGGTGCGTCAAGACCTAGCTCGCCTAGAGGCAGAGCGGAGCGGCAATGCCACCACAGGGGTGCCGTTGCAGGATCAATTGCTGGATGCGCGTCTGCAGGAATTTGATACCCGCCGTACGTCAGCGATCGCCGAGGCCGCTCGTCAGGAGTCTACGATTGCTGAAGCGCGATCGCGGTTGGCTCGGCTGGAGGGCAATTTGGAAAATGCCTATCAGTTCCTAGAGAATGCTGAGCGCCGGGAAGCCAGCCTGCGGGAATTGGTGGGCGATGCCATCCCGCGCTTTGATTACCTGGAAGCCATCGATCGCCTCACCCAAGCCCAGGATCAGGTGTCGTCCATTGAGCGAGAAATTGAGGGACAGCAGCAGGTGATTGTTCAGGCGGAAGCAGCGTTTCAGGCTGCCCAAAGTGCGATCGAACAACTGACCTCCGAGCGCCGCAGTGAAATTCTAGGCCAGCTCACCCGCCGTCAGGAAGAATTGTCGAACATCGAAGGACAGCTCAACCTCGCGGAGATTCGCAGCGGTGGCGATGCGGTGCGGGCCCCGGTGGCAGGACGGGTGTACAACATTCAGGTCACCCTGGCGGAAGGGACGGTCGCACCTGGCGAAGAACTGCTGTCAATTTTGCCGGACGGGGACAACCTCTGGTTAGAGGTGAAGGTGATGAACCGTGATATTGGCTTTATTGCCGAAGGGATGCGGGCGAAGGTCAAGGTGGCAACGTTTCCGTTCCAAGAGTTTGGCGTAATTGAGGGTGAAGTAGTGCGCATCAGTCCCAATGCCACGTTGGATGAAGATTTGGGGCTGGTGTATATGGCTCAGATTCGCCTCAATCAATCCGCCGTAGCGGTGCGGGGAACGTTGGTGCCCTTAGCGCCAGGCATGGCGGCGACAGCGGAAATTGTCACCCGTCAAAAGTCGGTGCTGACGTTCTTGCTGGAACCGATTACCCGCCGCTTTGATGAAGCTTTCTCGGTGCGCTAGGGCAGGTGGTCGGGCGTTTGTTGCCAGGCGGGATCCGAACAGGTGAAGCTATGGCACTGGGCGATCGCTCGCCATTCTCGCAGGGCAATGGGCGGCGCTTTCAGTTCCACTAGGGTGTCATCATGGGTAGGAATCACCAGCCACTGGGGACTATCGCCTTGTAGATCTGCGAGAGCTGCGGTCAGCCGATATTGGCCGACATTGTTGCCGGGACGTCCTTGGGTAAACAGTTCATCAATGGCGGTGGGGGCTTGATGGGTATGCCCGACGGTATCCCGCAGGATCAGCGGCTGGTCTTGATCAATATCGACACTGCCAGGAAAGCTGACGAGCCGCAGGTAGAGAAGGGTTTCGTCGTGGGGGGTGACTCGCTTGAAGGCGATCGCTTGCCAGGTATGGCGATCGCGATCCCGTAGGGTTTGGCGAGACTGGTAGAGCATCTGGGTTGGGGTTTCCAGATGGGTACGAACGTCAGCCCGTGCTGGTGCCCCAGACCCAAGGGTCAGCGTGATGAATATCAGAAGGATAGCGATCGCCCGCCCCCATCGATTGAGCAGGGCATGGGGAAAACGGATAGTCAACACCATGAGTCACCAGGTAGTCCTATGGATCACCATATCTGGCTGTACTGATTCTGTCATCCATCGCGGGCATTAAAACAGATGCAGGGTTTGGCTAGCCTGCACTAGTCCTGGCACGGCCTCCGCAGCCCAGGTGCCCTCTGCCCGCCGTCCTTGCCGCAGAATGATGTGGAGTTCGTAGGCATGGGGATAGCCCTCTGCTTCCAGCCAAAGGCGATCGCTTTCCACGTCGCAGCAAATCCGCTCCTCATCCATCAGCTCATGGCTCATCTGCTCAAGGGTCTCGGCCAATTGCAGCACCAGCCGACAAAAATCCTGCCATTCTTCACGGGTGAGTTCAATCGCCCAACCGGCACCGCCCACAAGGCCAACAAACGGCTCTGATTCTGGATTCCAGCCTAGCCGCCAGCCATCGCCTTCTTTAACCTGTCGCGTCGATGTCCTGCTGTCCATGGTCGGTTGAACGCTAGTTACCTGACAAAAACCTGTAAAAGGAGCTGACCTTAGGGCGCTAAAAGCTGGGCGTCGCCAGGTTGGGGTAGGGATGGCAAGCTGGACGGTGGCGGTGCTATTGGGGTGCTTGGCGTGGGGGTGGGGCTGGAGAGATCGTGGATGGGCGTAGCTTGTAGATTGCTGATGTAGTTTGGATTGAAGAGGATGACCAAAACTTCAACTAGCTCATCTCGCTGGGCGCGGCTAAGAGCTGCAATGGCCTGGCGATCGCCCTCAAGGGGATTCTCCTCCAGGGTGTTGGCACCGGGATAGCTGCTGGTGTTGATCCCCTCATTGACTCTTAAATAATCTGCCAGGGTAAGCTTCCAGTCCAAGCGAAAGAAAGGCGATCGCTGTTGAACATTCATGTGATACTGCACAATCCGCCCCACAAGAGTATTGTCTGTTGCTACATCGTTGGTGTCTCGACTGATGTAGTAGTTTTCTTGCGGCAGGGTTGGAAGTAGTTGATAGACCGTGCGCCATGTGGTGTCGGCCGTATTAGCCGTTCCAGGCGTAATGCTGCGTCCCGGCGTTTGGGCGATCGGTGTTGGGGCGATCGGTAAGGGTTGGGTCACCTGGGCAACGCCTGCCTGAGGCGTTGCCAGCATTGGTATGAACGCCAAAGCAAGCCCAAGCCCCATCCATAACAACGGCCTCAGGCGTCGCAAGGTGAGCATCAGGCGCTGTTTCAACGTCAAAATCATAGGTGTCTTACCGTCAACGCTATTCGTCGCCAATAATTTCTGGCTGAGTGAGTTCGTCCGACATTTCAATGATGGCGCGGATCACCGGCTTCATCTTGGGATCATCCAGATTTTCAAAGTCTTCGTAGCGGCGGCGCTGGGCCCGGCTTGCTACTTGAACGGTGATGCGATACCGATTGGAAGCGGCACTGACTAAATCCTCGGCCCGACGCATGAGTTGGGCATTATCCACAGTGGAACGCTTCAGCATAGAAAATCCCAGTTTTTTTGAACATTCATCCTAGTTTAGCAAGACTTAGGGTTTCGTTCATGTAAAGTTTGACATAGAGGTGGACGGATCTGCACAATGCTATGCGTAAAAAGCATTATGAAGCGATCGCCCCCGGATATAGGTCTCGACTTTTCGAAGATTTATGCCAAGGGGTTTACAAAAGTCCACAGATCCACAAAGAATGAAACACAGGATTGGGTACTTTAAACACAGTTCCGTCTGTGTTCTCATCTCGATGTATCGACTGTCCATCACGACGCTCTACAACTGCTATTTCTATGCAAACACTGGTGAATCCTTTTGAATCGCGATCGCCGCTCATGCAAAGCCATCACTCCCTGCGAGTGGTGGCTTTAGGAGACAGCCTGATTTATGGATATGGCGATCTAGAGGGAGGAGGATGGGTAGAGCGACTGCGACGCAGTTGGATGCATCCGACTAGCCCTGGCCATGCTCTCTATAATTTGGGAATTCGCGGTGATGGTGTTCAGCAAGTGAGCGATCGCCTAGAAGCAGAGTTTCGCTATCGGGGTGAACTGCGCAACAAGGTACCCGATGTCATTATCTTATCGGTAGGCGTTAATGATTCTGCCCGCCTTGGTAAACCTGATGGACGTAACTTGACAGACTTTGGCAAGTTTACTGAGGTTTTGGAGAATCTGTTAGACCGAGCCCAGCAACTCTGTCCGGTGCTGTTTGTAGGAATGCCGCCTGTCAATAGCGCACATATGCCTTTTTCCGGTTGCTTGTACTACAACCACCTTGATCAAGCGCGCTACAAGACGGCAACTCAAAACGCTTGCCATGATCGCGATATTCCTTATCTCGATGTGTTTGATCTATGGCTATCTCGGGGCGAGCAATGGTGGATGCCTCGTCTTGGCCCTGATGGTCTCCATCCTAATACGGCTGGGTATGAAGCCCTCCTGCAAGATGTGTTGAACTGGTACCCGATGATTCATTGGCTCAATCGATCGCTGGCGACCTCCTAGGGTGCATCGCTGATGGTGGTTAGAACGCACCGTCTCCTCACTAAATAAGTTGCCCTGTAGAGTGCCGTTAGGCGAAGCCGTAACGTACTGTTTTATAGATCTTTGATGCATTACGCTGTCGCTAATGCATCCTACGGGTGCAAAATAAGTTGCTTTGTAGAGTGCTGTTAGGCGAAGCCGTAACGTACTGTTTTATAGATCTTTGATGCATTACGCTGTCGCTAATGCATTCTACGAATTTTACGAATTTGAGCTTAAGGACAGCCTAAGCTATCGCGGGTTGAGACGCCTGTGACTGGATTTACCCCGTCTGCTCTGGCACACAGTTGTTTAATTTCGTAGCGATCGAGGATGGCGTTGGTGAAATCTGCGCCCGTAATGGTGACGCTGTCAAAGCTGGTGCGGGTGGCGGTCACGTCTTCCAGGATGGCATTGGTTAGATTGGCTCCTACCCAAAAGACGCGATCGGCTAGTACGCCCGTTAGGTTGGCTCCCTCTAGGTCAGCATCCAGCAAGATGCCTTTGGTGAGCATGGCGTTGGTGAGATTTGCGCCTTTGAGGTTGGCGTTGCGCATTTCTGCCGCAATGAAGGACTTGCCCGATAGATCTTCGCCAGAAAAGTCTACGTCGTTGAGGCTAGCGTTGGTGTAGTTAACCGTGTCTTCCAGGGCGATCGCTGGCGTGGCGCTCAGCAACATCCATAAAACCGCCAATATCGCGATCACCAACACTTTGATACCCTGACGTAGACTATTGCTTCCCATACTAATGCCCATGCAAGACCGTATTCTATGGTAGCGAGTTTGGGGACGGCGGGGTAGGGAGCGATCGCTTCTAGTGGTTTTTTTCTATGGTGATCCACGATGAAGACCGCATCCGTAGGGACGAGGTGACTGGAGGCTTCACGATCGCTTCATATTAAGAATCATAAAGATGTGGCGGGTTATGATTGAATACGATCAGCTTCTTTGTGGAGAAATGCATAGGGTCAACGTTTCGCCAAGAATATCTATAAGCTAGCGTCCACGACCATCCAAGTCTTGTTGTCTATCTAACCGTAGAGTAAAACCATGAATCATCTTTTTGCCAGCCTTGCGACGATTTCGGCAGGTGCCCTATTGCTCACTGGAACAGGAGTGCCTCAGCTCATGGCACCGGCGATCGCTGCCCCCATGATCACAGAACACACCAAGCAAGCGCCGCAGCGGGTCGTTGTTTTGGATTTTGACTATGCTGCCACCAGCAATAGCAACTATTACCTGTCCTATTGGCGGCAGGGAAGTGCGGCGGGAATTAGCGATTTGGTAGTGAATGCCTTGGTGGGCGATAGTGCCTACACGGTGATTGACAGTAGCTTGGTTGGGGAACGACAAGGTTATGTAACCGATGTGGCTCGGGCTGTAGAAATTGGACGAGAACTAGGGGTTGATTATGTGATCATTGGGTCGGTGACTGAGTTTAATGTGGAAACAGAGTCGTCTGGGGGCAGCTTTTTGGGGATTGGTGCCTCAAGTCGCTCTACGGTTGCCAATGTGGGCATCACGGCACGCATGATTAGCACCTCAGATGGAGCAGTTGTGCAAGCCATGCAGGGCTATGGTGAGGCGAGTGGACGTTCCTCTAGCGGCTCATTTAGAGGTATTGGCGGCGGCTCTAGCAGCAGCCGTGAGAATGAACTGCTCAGCGAGGCTGTTGAGGATGCCGTAACTATGCTGGTGGAAGACCTGACGGATTAGGTTTTGCAAGACCACGGAGGAGCGATCGCTCTTTTAGAGATGAGTAAGATTAGCACTGGTTGCAACCGTTAGGGGCAAGCCGTCATTCTTATCGACTCAAAGGGCGATCGCTTTTCCTTCTCATTCAGGCTTACCTTGCTGCACAATCTTCCTCAAGTCATAGTGCTAGGCTCTGGTTTAAAACCTGCTAAACCCCTTGATCTTTCGTACGAGAGAATCAGGGTTTAGGTGAGTTGTAAAACACGCCCTAGAATGACTTCCTTTATGCCGTTTTCCTGTCTGTTGATCCACCCATCATCATCTGGGCTCCTGTTGTGGCATGAAACAACCAACCGATCATTCAACGGCAAAAATTGTGCGAGGATACCCGCACCTGAGCAGCGTCAAGACATCAATTAAGCTGCTGCATCAACGCTTGCCTCAGCAAAAGCTGTCGATGTATGCAGCTAGTCTTCCACCCGCAGATATCTTCATTCATCCATCAGCAGATATTGTGATTGAGGTGCAGCAGCTAGCCGGACGCATCGCGCATTATCTAGGCTTGCCGATAGGTAGAATCTTGGTGAATTTTAGTTCTAGCTTGCCCTGCCCTGCCCAAGTAGAACTGTCTTCTGCAGATGATTATCTGGTGCGCTTGCATGAGCGTTATCGTTTCGATAGCCAAGATATTCCAGCCCTGCTTGCCCATGAAATTGTTCATATCTTTTTATATCGCCTAAAGATAGCGTTTCCAAATGTTCTGGAGAACGAAATTCTTACCGATACCGCTGCAACATATCTAGGGGTAGGATGGCCCTGCTTGAATGCATTCCGGATCTCAGTACAGGACTCTCTTGACTTTGGCTATGTTGGCCCTAGAACCATACGCCATTTTTCGGCATCGAAGGTAGGCTACCTAACGCCGGAGGAATTTGCCTATGTGTTGGCTAAGCGATCGCTGCTGTTCAATGAACGTATTGATCGCCTCCTGACGCTCCAGGCGCGGGAGCTTTATCGTCAAGGCTTGCGTATAGCCCGCAGGGAAGGAGCGAGACCGCCTTTCGCTCGTAGCCTGATATGGTGGCGGTGGCTCTATCTTGGGCGGCGGTGGTGGACGAAGCGATCGCCTCAGACGGGGAAGCGATCGCAGTTTGCCGACTATCGATTTGAATGGGTGGATGGAGAGATGAAGGTGACCTTTGACTGCCCAGTGTGTTGCCAAAAGCTTAGGCTACCCACCGAACGCCGCCAGATTCACCTAGATTGTCCAACCTGTCAGCACTCTTGCTCGTGTAGAACGTAAGATCCAAGACCGAATAGTTGAAGTTTGGTATCTCTGCTGTCTATTTCAACGATCGGCTTTGAGTACTATCAAGAAGTTCGATCCTAAGGAACCTGTATGAGTGGAAATGCTGCCCGTGTTCAAGCCGTCCATCAGATTATTAATCGAGAGCTGATGCCGCCCAAGCCCCCGGAGCGTCTCGAAGAGATCTGGGCAGAGAATGTCTTCAACCTCAGCAAAATGCAGGCGAGTCTCCCTAAGCCTGTCTTCAAGTCGATTAAAAACACCATCTTGACGGGAGAGCGGCTCGATCCTTCCATTGCTGATACCGTTGCAACGGCAATGCGAGACTGGGCCATGTCTAAGGGGGCGCTCTACTACGCCCACGTGTTCTACCCCATGACCAACCTCACGGCCGAGAAGCATGATGGCTTCATCTCGGTGCAGGGGGATGGTAATGTCATCTCAGAATTTTCGGGCAAGGTGCTGGTGCAAGGGGAGCCGGATGGCTCGTCATTCCCGAACGGCGGCATTCGCGATACCTTCGAAGCTCGGGGCTACACCGGCTGGGACGTGACGAGCCCCGCCTACATCATGGAGACGGACAATGGATCAACCCTGTGTATTCCCACGGTGTTTGTATCCTGGACAGGTGAAGCATTAGATAAAAAAGTTCCTCTCCTGCGCTCCATCACGGCGATGGATAAAGCTGCAAATAAGGTATTGAAAATCCTGGGAAATACAAACGTTGCGCCAGTGAACTCTAGCTGTGGTGCCGAGCAAGAGTATTTCTTGGTGGATACTAACTTTGCCAGCCAGCGGCCAGATTTGCTGTTAGCTGGACGTACCCTATTTGGCAAAGCGCCAGCGAAGGGGCAAGAGTTTGATGACCACTACTTTGGAGCCATTCCCGAACGGGTACAGGTCTTCATGCAGGATGTGGAGTCAACGCTTTATAAACTGGGGATTCCAGCCAAGACGCGACATAATGAAGTGGCTCCTGGGCAGTTTGAAATTGCTCCTTTCTTTGAAGCCGCTAACGTTGCCAGCGACCACCAGCAGCTCCTAATGACCGTCCTGCGTCATACCGCTAAGAAGCATGGATTTACCTGCCTACTCCATGAAAAACCCTTTGCGGGCATCAACGGATCCGGGAAGCATGTCAACTGGTCAGTAGGGAATGCTACCCAGGGGAATTTACTAGATCCCGGTGATTCGCCCCATGATAATGCCCAGTTTTTGGTCTTCTGTGGTGCGGTGATTCGTGGGGTTCACAAGTACGGCTCTTTGATGCGGGCTGTGATTGCCACGGCCAGTAATGATCACCGCTTGGGTGCCAATGAAGCGCCTCCAGCGATCATGTCTGTGTATCTCGGCACGCAGCTAGAAGAAGTCTTCGAGCAAATTAAAACCGGAACGGTGACCGAGTCGCGGCAGAAAGGCGTCATGGACTTGGGTGTAGATGTCTTGCCTTATCTGACTAAGGATGCGGGCGATCGCAACCGAACCTCTCCCTTTGCCTTCACGGGCAACCGCTTCGAGTTTCGCGCCGTGGGTTCGAGTCAATCGGTATCGGGGCCGTTGATTGTCCTGAATACTATGCTGGCTGACTCCCTGGATTGGATCGGTAATCGCTTAGAGAGTGAATTATCCAAGGGCGTGGAATGCAGCACGGCGATCATCACAGTGCTCAAGGAGGTCATGGAAGAGCACGGTGCGGTAGTCTTTGGAGGAAACGGCTACTCTGATGAATGGCACAAAATGGCGGTTGAGGAGCGTGGCTTATCGAACCTACGCACCACGGCTGACGCTTTGCCAGTTCTGAAAGAAGAGTACATTGAAGATCTGTTTGAAAAGACAGGAGTGTTGACGCCCGTTGAACTGGAAAGTCGCTTCGAAGTTTATGCAGAGCAGTATATTCTGTCGATCGAAGTGGAAGCCAAGCTGGTGATCAGCATGGCCAAAACATTGATTTATCCAGCGGCAATTAACTACCTGTCTTCTCTGTCATCTACCATGACTGACCTAATTAGTCTGGGGATTGAGCTAGACAAGGGCAGCGTTCAGACGATTGCAACCTTGACCAACTCGATGATTGCTGCTGTGGGGCAGTTGAGTGATGCTCTAGGTAAGCATGACTTTGCTAGCACCGAAGAGAAGATGCAGTACTGTGCCAAAACCCTTCGTCCATTGATGGATGATGTTCGTGGCTACGCAGATGCCCTAGAAGGAGAAATTGCTGATAGCTTCTGGCCCTTGCCAACCTATCAGGAGATGCTCTTCGTCAAGTAGTACTCTACTCAATCAATACCTTAGTTTCCATTGCTGTCTGAGGTTGGGTTCGCCTAGCCTCAGACTTTTTTATGTGATGTTGATGAATGAAGATATGACATCAGAATATGAGCGAGACGCTCACACCTCATGCACGATCAACGAACTTTGAGCATCGTGCTCAAAGTTCGTTGGCGAAAATCATATTGCAATTCAGCCAAGCCTTCTGCTCTAGTAGGATGCCTATAGTCCGCACCGTACCGCCGCTGAAGCGATTGGCGTAACGCATCCAAGTTTCATAGAATGTGCGTTACGTCCGCGCCTAACAACACCCTACTAGGCAAAGGTTCCAGAACTTGTGGTCACAAACTTTGAACCTGTGCATGCAGTAGCCCGCAGGAGGAAGGGCTCAGATTAGTTGCTGTCCCAAGTTTAGAAAGAGAGCTAGGATAAGAAATGTATCCTGTAGCTTTCTGGCTAGATGAATAGCATTATCTTTGGGCGACCTTCAATGGTTAGTAAACGGTTTCATAGTCTAAGTTGTCAGATACATGGAGTTGCCAATATTCCTCGGCAATGCGATCGCTACTGTATTTGGGGTCATCCCCATTGACGGTGCCACAGATGGTGACGGTACCTACTTTGATGGGGGAATCTTTGAGGGCCGCATGGAGGGTATTAGCCAAGACGCGAAGTCCAGCTTTGCCGATAGACAGCGACACAAAGTCGGGCTGGGGATACAGGGCAAATCCACCTCCTGTGAACAGAATAGTGCCTTGCTGCTGACTCTGCATTGCTGGGAGAACGGCTTGAATGCAGGTCATTGCCCCGGCCACATTGGCCCGAAAATCATTCACCAGCGTTTCATAGCTGGTCTGCAACATATTTTCCATTCGCGGAACAGCGGCATTATAAATAAGTACTGCAGGAACTCCCAACTGGTCTTGAATTGCAGTCAACGCGGTGTTTAACTCCGCTTCATCCCCAGCATCCGCCAAGAAATAGTGGGAGGTGATACCTTCCGCTTGTAGCGTCGATTGGTAGCTCTGGAGCTTTTGTTCATTGCGAGCCATCATGACAAGGGTGAACCCCTCCTTGGCAAACCGGCGAGCGATCGCCATGCCATTACCTTCGCCCATGCCGACAATGATGCAATAGTTAGCCATTGTAGTCTCTCCTTGTTGAGTAATTTATTGAGATATGACTTGCGTGATCAACGTCTGGGATACAGCCATCTCGCCAATAGTTTGGTGAGCCTTGGCATTACCCCATAGGTCATTAAGGTAGTGGTGATAAACACCAAAATCAGTCGTTCCAGTAGATCTGGCAAGGGTGCTAGCCAGATGAGTGGCAACAGTCTCAAAAGCTGGTTAATGCCAAAAATTGCCATGCCAGAGACCAGTGCCATTTTGTAGCGGGGAGGTGGCTGCATTCCTGGCTTTGCAGACAGGGTAAACCAAGTTTCTAACCCGGTTATAATGGAGAAGTGACCGGTATCAACTGTTAGTTCCTTAGCCTGATTCAGAAACTGTTGACGAAGGGTCGAATGTTCCCACTGCTTCAGATGGTCTAGCCGATCAAACTTGAAGACAATACGGTATTCTCCATCTCCTGGTTCGCTAGGACGAAACACTGATGCGCCCAAATAGCCCTCGAAGGTGCTGGCGGTGTTGAGAATTTGCTCTAGCAAGGCTTCAAACTCCCTGGCTTTGCCAGGTCTAGCCCGCTGCACCACATCCACTGTGACCGGAGGATCGGGCTGCATGACTCTAATCCTCAAGCAACAGTGGCGCACCGCTGACCCTAGCCGCTAAGCGCACCACCTGGGCAGGCTCTACCCCCGTCGCTGGAGGTAAGAACATGCCGCCGTTGTTGACGACATACAAGTCGGTGCCGTAGAAGGCCACGGCGGTGCAGCCTGTTACTCCCTGTTCAGCCTGGGCCACGATGGTGGTGTGGCCATTGGGCTCAATGCGAATCACGCTGTTGTAAACATGGGTCGCTCCATAGAGATTGCCGTGATCGTCAAAGGCAAAATCATCAAGGTTCGTGCCTTGAATAAAAACCTCTGGCTCTTGGGGATTGAGCGCTTCATCTAGAGGAATCTGTAAGAGCAACATTTGCTGAGTGTTGGATACGTAAAGGGTCTGGCCAAATCGCTTTAACCCATTAGCTGCCGGAAATACGCTCGTTTCATCACTCCGAGCTAGGAGAGGATGCTCCAGCCATAGGTTGACGGTTTTTGTCGTAGTATCGAATGACCAGATCGCTCCCCGATAGGAATCAGCCATGAGATAGCAGTTAGCCGTTAATGGCGTGATGCCATTGAGGAAGATAGCATTGGGTAAGGTTAGCAGAACCTCTACCTCACCGTTTGACACTATGGCTACAAAAGGGACTCCTTCTCTATTCCAACCGTTGACTAATAATTGATTTGGAGAAATCAAGGCAATGCCGCTGACTTTACCGCTAAGTTGGGCATATACAGTCAGGCTACCGTCTGGGGCAAGTTTAACGATCTCACCGATTTCGTGATTGGTGATATAGATGTCGCCGGAAGGAGCGATCGCCAAGTTTTCTAGAAACGTATTGACCGGGAAGGTAGCCACAGATTCTGCTGGAAGCAGGTTGGTAGGTGTATTGGTATAGATAGGGGGCAAGGTCATAAGAGTACTTTAGAATAAATGGCCATCGATGTTTAGCTCTGTAATTACCTGCGCGTTTTCGCTCAACACGTCCTCACGTTGTGGAGTCATCTTACTAACCAGCAACGCCAAAGTTCTTGCCTACAAACTAAGATAGTGGCACAATCAAGATAAATCAAATTGATTGTGAAAATTACATCTATCAATGAAATCAATTGACTTGAGTGGGATCGATCTCAACCTCCTCGTGGCCTTCGAAGCACTCTACATCGAACGCAGCGTTACGGGAGCTGCCCAACGCATCCATGTGGGGCAGCCGGCGATGAGTGCGGCCTTGGGGCGATTGCGATCGCTCTTTGCCGATGATCTATTTGTGCGGGTGAGGCGAGAGATGAAGCCAACCGTAAAAGCTGTGGCGATCGCTCCCCAGGTTGCTGCTGCTCTGGATACTATTCGAGCCACTCTGGCAGACCTAAAAATCTTTGACCCTGCCCAATCCCAGCAAATATTCACCATCGCCACATCCGATTATTTTGCTAGCTTAGTATTGCCCGAACTGCTGATGATCTTGAGCGATCGGGCTCCTCAAGTCGATCTACGTCTGCTGCCGGTAGACAAATCCTCTATTACAGATGTGTTAGAAGACGGCCTAGTTGATGTAGCTCTGGGAACCTTTACGGATCTGCCGCCCTATATTATGCAGGAAAACCTACTCCCAGAGCGATTTGTCGGTATCGGTCGCGTGGGACATCCGGCGTTTGAACAGGGTGCCATCAGCCTGGAAAAGTTTGCTGCGTTTCCCCATGCCCTGTTTACGCTACGGCGAGATGCTGTTGGTGCTATCGACCAGGCGCTAGCCCAACAGGGATTACAACGCCGCATTTCCCTCACTGTTCCCTATTGGTTTGCGCTACCCAATGCGATCGCTTCGTCGGATCTACTGGCGGCAATTCCCGCTTGTTTGGAGATGCACCTGACTAAGCACTATCCCCTGCAATCCTTTGAAATTCCTCTCGATCTATCCACTTGGTCGGTGTCTATGGTGTGGAGTAGGCTAAGCGATCGCGACTCTGCTAATCTTTGGCTGAGACAGATGATTCAGCAAGCTTGCCAGAAAATTCTAACTGCTTCAGATTATCGTCAAACTCTCCAGACGTAAATAACTTTGAATGCCCACTAGTCAACACCCGCTGGCTCTAGGACAGTCGCCAGGGTGGATGCCATAGCAGTACGACTCCGCAGACGTTTGTAGGGGATAGCGCTTCTAGCTTGAGGTTCATCTGTGATTCAGCAACACTCCCGACTCTGGTGACAGCCTTGCGACTTATTGCCTAGATGACGCTGAGGTATTGGATGGCACAGATGGTGGAGCCTGGAGCCCCTGAACGCGCTGCTTGATAAATTCTTCATGCTGCTGCCGTTCGTAGGCGGTGATCCAGGATAGGGTTGTGGACAGTACAACCAAGCTAAAAAACATGGCGATCGCTATTTCGCTGGTCACAGCAGCTCGGGCGATCAGAGAGACGGCATGGATGTCACCGAAGCCAACGGTGGAAAAGGTGACAAAGGCAAAATAGATGGCGACCAAACCTGGATCGAGTCCAGAAAAATGGCTGGGATCTTGGCGTACCAGTTCGCTATACAGGCTGGAGAAGCCAAGGATAATTGCAGAAAAGCCGATGGATAAGAGCGCTAGAACCACAGGCAGGCGATTGATGGCGGGGGTGAAGGTATAGTCTCGCACCCGCATGGTTCCCTGGAGTCGCTCGACTTCCTGCTCTTTCCCTGCGCCTAGAAACACTTCCAGAATGAGTAAGATAACCAATCCTAGACCACTGCTAATGGAGATCCCGGAGAGCCATAGACCTAGGGCATGACTGGGGGAATCCATCTGAATGGCTTGCAGGGTATTGCGTCCACAGAGAATCAACAGTACCAGGGCGATCGCTCCCATGACCTGACGTAGGGCCGTGAGACCACCATAGCGGGAGGTGACTTGGGTGTGGATCATGGGCTCGTCGGCGGCGATCGCTCCCGTGGCTTGCAAATGCTGGATGATCACCTGAGCGATCGCGTCACTGAGGGCGGGTTCTCGCAGCAACTCGCGGATGGTCTCGGAGACTTGGGTGAGTGGGGCAGGCTGGTCAGGCTGAGCAGAAGGCGGCGGATTCATAGGCGACCAATCGTCTCTTGTACTGTTCGTATGGTGCCATGAAAGCATCGGCAGCAGAGAATTTGGGGGCGATCGCTGACCATGGGCTCTATCAATTGCTTCATGGGTAAGATTTCTATCCATCTGGGGCGCAAGTCCATGAGAGGATAGCCTGGGTACGGCACACCCATACCCCGCCCGTTGTTTTGGACTCGCCATGGTTTCTGCTAACCCATTTCTCAATCTAGACTACGAGCCAGCCCTAGAAGCGATCGGTGATGATTACTATGATGTGGTCGCCGCTGCAGATTTTCCTCAGCAGATCCTGCGCTTTCGTAACGATGCCCTGTTACCCCGGTTAGGGCTATCGCCTGAGTCGGTGACCGATGGCGATTTTATCGAAGCCTTTGCAGCCTTTAAGGGACGGGAACCGCTGCTGGCCCTGCGCTACCATGGCTATCAGTTTGGGGAATATAATCCCTTTTTGGGGGATGGTCGCGGCTTCTTATACGGTCAGGTGCGGGGTACGGATGGCGATCTCTACGACCTGGGTACCAAGGGATCGGGGACAACGCCCTACTCCCGAGGCGGTGATGGCCGCCTCACCCTGAAGGGCGGCGTGCGGGAGGTGTTGGCGGCGGAAATGCTGCATGTGCTGGGGGTCAACACCTCTCGCTGCCTAAGTTTGGTGGAAACCGGCGATTCCCTATGGCGGGGTGACGAACCGTCCCCCACCCGTGCCTCGGTGATGGTGCGCTTCAGCCGTTCCCATATTCGCTTTGGCACCTTTGAGCGTCTGCACTATATTCAGCGTCCAGACTTAATTCAGCGGTTGCTCAACCATGTGATTGTCACCTACTATCCCCATCTCTGGGAGGAGAGCGATCGCTACGAGTTGTTTTACCAAGAGCTGGTGCAGCGGACAGCGGACTTGACGGCCCAGTGGATGATGACGGGTTTTTGCCATGCGGTGTTAAACACCGACAACATGTCGATCACCGGCGAAAGCTTTGACTACGGCCCCTATGCCTTCCTGGATCGCTACGATCCTCGCTTCACGGCCGCCTATTTTGACTACAGCGGTCGCTACTGCTACGCTAATCAACCGGCGGCCTGTGTATGGAATCTAGAGCGGCTTCAGGTGCCGTTGAAGGCTGTACTGTCGGCGGATGTCATGAAGGATGCCTTAGCTGGATTTGGCGATCGCTTCACCACAGAGTATCGGCGGTTGATGCTGCAAAAACTGGGCTTGGCGCATGTGCCGGATGACCTCGGTATTCCTTTGCTGCAAACGACGCTCCAGCTTTTGGTGGACAGCGACATCAGCTACCATGCCTTTTTCCTGATGCTGCGGCAGCAGGTGTCGCCCCTGTGGTGGCAGGATGCATCCTTGATGTTGAATGGGGCGATCGCCCAGCCTGGCTGTGAACTGGATGAGTCCCAATTTCACCCAGCCCATCTCCAAGAATGGCGATCGCTCT
This sequence comes from Leptolyngbya sp. CCY15150, assembly GCF_016888135.1. NCBI lineage: Bacteria > Bacillati > Cyanobacteriota > Cyanophyceae > Leptolyngbyales > Leptolyngbyaceae > Leptolyngbya > Leptolyngbya sp. CCY15150. The sequence goes on along the minus strand of NZ_JACSWB010000292.1, from coordinate 95,119 downwards.
ACCATAGGGCGATCGCTGCGGCAGAGCATGAGGCGGTGGCGGCAAGGCTCAATCGCTGGAATCCCGATACCATCCTGCTGCGATCGCAGATTGAAGCGGTGTGGGAGCCGATTACTGTGGATGATGACTGGCAACCTTTTGAACAGTTGCTCAAGCGTATCTGGGCATCGGTGAAGATATCAGCTCCGGTGCTGTAGGGGGGATGCTTGAACGGTGGTTGGGGACGGCGTTGCGGAATCATACTGTTATTCTGCAATGCCGAGTTCACCTACCTAGCAGGATTTAAAAATCAAAAATCCCGCAGTGATGCGAGATTTCTTAAAATCGGAGCGGCGGGATTTGAACCCACGACCCCCACTACCCCAAAGTGGTGCGCTACCAAGCTGCGCTACGCCCCGAATTGCAATGAATTACAATGCTTAACTAGAATAGCATACATTGTAATTCAGGTGACGCCTTCAGCGTCAAATTTTCTGCCAAAGCTGGGGTAGGGGCAACCCGTAGGCAGACCCTACCCTCCTTGTCATAGACTACTCAACGCCTTCGATGCGGTCTTCCACTTCTTGGTAGAGCTGGCGTAGGCGATCGAGGTTTTCTTCGCTGGTTTCCCAGTAGCCACGACCGTTGACCTCCAGCAGCGTGGTCACCATCTTGCGGAAGGAGTGGGGGTTGAGGTTCATCAACCGCTTTTGCATCTCCTCGTCTTCCATGAAGGTGGTGTTCACATCTTCGTAGACCCAGTTGTCTACAGCGCCCGCCGTTGCCGACCAGCCGACCGTGTTCACCAATCGCTTCGATAGTTCCCGCACGCCTTCGTAGCCGTGGGAGAGCATCCCTTCGTACCACTTGGGATTGAGCATTTTGGTGCGGGCATCGAGGCGCACGGTTTCTGACAGGCTGCGTACCTGAGCATTGGCTGTGGTGGTATCGGCGATGAAGGACGACGGGGTCTTGCCGTCCTTGCGCAGATTGGCGACCACCTTGGTGGGGTCGGAGTCGAAGTAGTGGGACACATCCGTCAGGGAAATTTCTGACGAATCCAGGTTTTGGAAGGTGACATCCACGGTCTTCAGGGAGGCTTCGAAGATCTCCCGTGACTCGTCCATCATGCCAGGGTTGTCGGAGTTGAAGGCAAAGCCCTTGCGGCGCAGGTACATATCCTGCAGTTCCGACTCGTTTTCCCAGGTGCTGTTTTCCACGGCCAGGTTGACGTTGGCGGCGTAGGAACCGGAGGCGTTGGAAAATACGCGGGTAGCGGCTTGGCGCAGATGGATGCCCATCTCTTCTGCCTGCTGCAGGGCGTGCTTGCGCACAAAGTTCATCTCAATGGGCTCATCGGATTCGGCGGCCATCTTGATAGCCCGATCCAACAGGTTCATTTGGTTGATAAACAGGTCGCGGAAGACCCCAGAACAGTTGACCACCACGTCAATACGAGGACGTTTCAGTTCCTCTAGGGGAATGAGTTCCAGCTTGTTCACCCGACCGAGGGAATCTGGCACCGGCCGCACACCCACCAGCATCATCACCTGGGCCAAGGATTCACCGTAGGTTTTGATGTTGTCGGTGCCCCAGAGGACGAAGGACACGGTTTCGGGATAGGCTCCACCATTTTCGGCCCGTTGGCGATCGAGCAAGCGATCGACCACGATGGTGGCGGACTGCACCGCAGCGGTGGTGGGAATGGACTGAGGATCGAGAGCGTGGATATTTTTGCCGGTGGGCAGGACATCGGGGTTGCGAATTGGGTCGCCGCCGGGGCCAGGGATGACGTATTCACCCTCCAGCGCCTTCAGCAGAGCGCCCAGCTCGTTATCCGCGCAGACCTGCTGCAGACAGAATTCCAGATATTCCATCAGCTTCTTGAGGGCGTCCACATCCACATTGGGGTAGCCTGCATCGGTCAGCGCCTGCAGCCATGGCTCCTTCTTGCCCATGTTGAAGAAGTTGAGCTTGGAGACCAAGGACACCCGACCCTCTGCATCGGTTTGGGCCTGAACTAAGGCAGCCACGGTGACGCGGGTGGCTTGGGTGATGTCGTAGAGCAACTGCACGTCTTCTAGAACGCCGCGATCGCTGTTCTTGTAGATATCATCCAAGTTACGGCCAATGCTGGTGGCGATGATGCGCGGTAGACCCAGCAGATCATCTTCGGCGCGATCGAGGCTGGCGATATTCACCAGGGTGGCGATCGCTTCCTCTGCCGTCGGTGGTTGACCGATGATATGCAGACCGCAGGGCAACAGCCGCGACTCAATTTCCATCAGGCGGATATAGACCTTGCCGATGAGATTGTCCCGCTCTTCCATGGAAAGCTGATCGGCCTCGACCTCCGGTAGATCGATGTCCTTATCCAGATTCACCAAGCGACATTTATCCACAATGGCATTGACGATTTGAATCGCCCGGCCGCTTTCCTTCTGGGTTTGGTAGGAGGCAATCAGTTCGCTGAGTTCCTTCAGACCTTTGTACAGCCCAGCATTTTCGGCTGGGGGCGTCAGGTAGCTGATGGTCTCGGCATAGCTACGGCGCTTGGCGATCGTCGCTTCTGAAGGGTTATTCGCCGCGTAGTAGTAGAGGTTGGGAATAGTGCCAATCAGGCTATCGGGGTAGCATTCGCCCGACATGCCCATTTGCTTACCCGGCATGAACTCTAGGGAGCCGTGGGTGCCAAAGTGCAGCACCGCGTCCGCCTGCCAGATGCGTTCGAGGAAGGTGTAGTAGGCGGCGAAGCCATGGTGGGGGCTGGCGGAACGGGAGAACAGCAGCCGCATCGGGTCGCCTTCGTAGCCGAAGGTGGGCTGAACCCCGATGAACACGTTGCCGAAGGACTTACCGTAGATCAGCAGATTCTGACCATCGGAGTTGAGATGTCCTGGCGCAGGGCCCCAGCTATCTTCCAAGCGCTTATGGTAAGGCGTTAGCTCCTCATACTCTGGCACCGACATGCGGTAGGCCACATTCAGCTCGGGGCTGGCGTATTGGGCCTGGGCATCATGGATCACCGCTTCCATCAGCGCTTGGGGCGAATCGGGCAGGTCTTGAATGTCGTAGCCGTTGCCCTTCAGCGCCTTCACCACTTCGTAGATGGAGCCAAACACGTCGAGGTAGGCGGCAGTACCCACGTTGCCTTTATCGGGCGGGAAGCTGAAGATGGTAATCGCCACCTTCTTATCCACCTTGGGCTTACGGCGGAGGGTGGCCCATTTCATGGCCCGTTGGGTGATGGCTTCAACCCGATCTTGGAGAGCGATCGCTTTCCCCGTGGCCCCATCGCGACCGGAGAGGATGATCGGTTCAATGGCTCCATCCAGTTCGGGAATAGCAATTTGTAGCGCCACCTGAATCGGGTGGAGACCCAGGTCGCTATCCTGCCATTCTTCGGTGGTTTGGAACACCAAGGGCAGCGCCACCATGTAGGGACGGTTGAGGCGCTTGAGGGCGTCGATGGCCTTGGGATGATCCTGCCGAGCGGGGCCGCCAACCAGGGCAAAACCGGTAAGGGAAATCACCGTATCGACGAGGGTCTTGCCGGGGGAATTGGGGTAGTAGAAATAGGCATCGACGGGTTTTGAGAAGTCGAGTCCGCCGGCAAACACCGGGATCACCCGTGCGCCCATGCATTCCAGCTCCTGCACCATGGCCACATAGTGGGCATCATCCCCGGTGACCAAGTGGGTGCGCTGCAGCACCATGCCCACCGTGGGCACGAGGGGATCTTTGAGGTCATCGGAAATATCAGGACGGCTGTTATACCAGGTCAAATAGTCCTGCACATCCTCAAACATGCGCGGAGCCAAGGGATGCCAGATGCCCATGTCGGGGTAGGTGACCGGCTCTTGGTAGTGCAGAGCTTCCCCATCTTGGGATACTTGGTCTTTGAAGACATACTTGTCGGCCAACATCAGCAGGAAGTTTTCCAGGTTTTCCGCCGAGCCACCCAGCCAATACTGGAAGCTGAGCATGAAGTTGCGAGCATCCTGGGCCTTGTCCATGGGTAGATACTTCAGCACCTTGGGCAAGGTGTTGAGCAACTTGAGCATGGCGTCTTGGAAGCTGCTGCCCGACTGCTTCTTGCGCTTCTTCATGAACTCGCCGATGGCGCTCTTGGATTGACCAAGCTGGGCCATGGAGAAGGTACCCATCTTGTTGAGGCGCATCACTTGCGGCATGGAGGGGAACACCACCGCCACGTCGAGGTGATCGCGGTGGGGCTCCACCGCTGTCACCACCTTTTCCGCAAGCTCTTCGATGAAAATCAAAGAGGCAATGAAGACATTCGCGTTGGCGACGTCCTTCTCAAAAGCTTCGTAGTTTTCTGGGCTGCGGAGTTCTTCTAGCAGATACCCGCTGATTTCGATGGCGAGATTGGGGTTGTTCTGGTTAATCGAGCGAACCGCCGCGGATAAGGCGCTTTGGTACTGCGGCTCTAGCACCACATAGACAACCTTGAGCAGCGAACGGTTCTGAAGATTTTCCGGCTCAATGTGTCTGATCGCGGGCTTGACATAAGTGAACATTCAGTGAGGCTCCTGTAAAGCTGCCAGATTGAGGCTTGCTCAAATCACTACTATTGAGTGTTTGTACCAGAAAAACCAGGTCAGAAACCGCACCCTCCTAAGATCTGAAACAATTTGATAAAAAAACTGAGACAAAAATTTACAATATTTGACATATCCTGAAGTAGGCACTCATTTAATTGTAAATTTATTGCAACAATGTTAAGGGCGATCGCTCCCATGTCTTTTCAGCTCTGGATTTCACCGATGGGGATCGGTCACGTTTTTGGGCGAGATTGGGCGATTGCTGGGAATTATGCCTAGGATCAAAGTAGCTGGAACCGTTAGGGACTGCCATGAAACGCATCGTGTTAATCGCTGGGTTTGAGTCATTTAATGCCGATCTCTATCGCCAAGCGGCCCGAGAGGTGAGCGATCGCTGTCCTGAGCTACAGATGCAGGTGTTTAGCGATCGCGATCTGGCAGCGGATCCCCAGGCGGTTGAGCAGGCGCTCCAGGGTGCTGATGTGTTTTTCGCCAGCCTGATGTTTGACTACGATCAAGTCCTCTGGCTGCGGGAGCGGGTACAGCAGATTCCCATTCGCCTGGTGTTTGAGTCGGCCTTGGAACTGATGAGCCTCACCCAACTGGGCAAGTTTGCCATCGGCGACAAGCCTAAAGGTATGCCCAAGCCGGTGCAGTTTATCCTTAGCAAGTTTGGCGGCAGCCAGCGGGAGGAAGACAAGCTGGCCGGCTACATCAGCTTCCTCAAGGTTGGCCCCAAGCTTCTGAAATACATCCCCGTGGGCAAGGTGCAGGATCTGCGCAACTGGCTGATCATCTACGGCTATTGGAATGCGGGCGGCAGCGACAACGTGGCGGCTATGGCCGGGTACCTGGCCAAAACCTACCTAGGGCTAACCGTTGGCGAGATTCCGCCGATGCTGGAAACCCCCAACATGGGGCTGCTCCATCCCGACTACGACGGCTATTTTCTATCCCCCCGCTCCTACCTCGACTGGTACCTGAGCCAATCTTCCCTAGCTGCCACCGCTCCCCGCGTCGGTCTGCTGCTCTACCGCAAGCATGTGATCACCCGCCAGCCCTACATTCCCCAACTGATCCGGCATTTTGAGCAAGCCGGGCTGATTCCCATTCCCATCTTTATTAACGGTGTGGAAGGCCACGTAGCGGTGCGCGACTGGATGACCACCGCCCACGAACAGGCCCAGCGCCAGCAGGGCACCGTAGACCTTCCCTCCCTCTCCACGGATGCCGTGACGGTGGATGCCATTACCTCGACCATTGGCTTTCCCCTGGTGGGCGGCCCGGCCGGATCCATGGAAGCCGGGCGGCAGGTGGAGGTAGCCAAGCGCATCCTCAGTGCCAAAAATGTGCCCTATGTCGTCTCCGCGCCGCTGCTGATTCAAGATATTCATTCCTGGACACGCCAGGGTATCGGCGGTCTGCAAAGCGTGGTGCTCTATGCCCTGCCCGAACTCGACGGAGCCATCGATCCGGTGCCCCTAGGCGGCTTGGTGGGCGACAAGATTTACCTAGTGCCCGAACGGGTGAAACGGCTGACGGGTCGGCTGAACCAATGGATTGCCCTGCGCCGCAAACCCAAGAGCGATCGCAAGCTGGCGATTATTCTCTACGGCTTTCCCCCCGGCTACGGCGCAACCGGCACCGCCGCCCTGCTGAATGTGCCTCAATCGCTGATGAACGTCCTACGGGCCTTGGAATCTGAGGGGTACGATCTCGGCAACGACCCGCTACCAGAGGATGGGGAAGCCCTGATTGCCCAAGTGAAGGCCGCAGACGATCTGTTTGTCTCCGCCATGCCCCCCGGCTCTCGGCTGACCGATGGCCAAACCACCACCGTCGCCCCCCGCCAGTTGGAGAAATGGCTGGGCTACCTGCTCACCCGCCGGGTGGAAAAACAGTGGAAATCCCTCACCCAGAGCGGCATTCGCACCCTCACCGGCGAACATCCCGAGGATAGCCGCTACCTGCTGGGCGGCGTGCAGTTGGGTAATCTGTGGATTGGCGTGCAGCCGCCCCTGGGTCTCCAGGGCGATCCCATGCGGCTGATGTTTGAGCGAGATCTGACGCCCCATCCCCAATATGCCGCCTTCTACCAATGGCTCCAGCACGACTTCCAAGCCGATGTGGTGCTCCACTTTGGGATGCACGGCACGGTGGAATGGCTGCCCGGCTCCCCCCTCGGCAACACTGGCTATTCCTGGTCGGACGTCCTCCTAGGCAATCTGCCCCATCTTTATATCTATGCGGCCAATAATCCCTCCGAGTCGATGCTGGCCAAGCGGCGGGGCTACGGCGTGCTGATTTCCCACAACGTACCGCCCTACGGTCGAGCTGGTTTGTATAAAGAACTGGTGACCCTACGGGATTTGATCGCCGAGTATCGCGAGGATCCCGAGAAAAACGACGGACTCACCGAGATTATCTGTAAAAAAGTTCTGGATACTGGTCTAGAAGCCGACTGTCCCTTTGACGATGCCAAGCGCCTTGGCCTAGCCTTCAGTCCTGAAACCGTCCGCATGTTCAGCAGCGATCGCTTCCGCCACTACCTGGTCAAGCTCTACGACTATCTGCAAGTGCTCGAAGCCCGCCTCTTTTCTTCGGGATTGCACATCCTCGGGGAAGCACCAAATCCAGACCAAGTGCAGGGCTATTTATCCGCCTACTTTGGCGATCGCCCTGACGATGATCAAGACCAAGCGGCGATCGCCCAGGAGATCACCCACCGCCTGGCCCAAACCACTGACGAACTCACCAACCTACTGCGCGGCCTCAACGGCGAATATATTCCCCCCGCCCCCGGCGGCGATCTGTTGCGCGACGGCCCCGGCGTCTTACCCACCGGCCGTAACATCCACGCCCTCGATCCCTACCGGATGCCCTCCCCCGCCGCCTACGAACGCGGGAAAGCGATCGCTCGCCAGTTGATCGCCCAACACCAGGACGCCCAGGGAACCTATCCAGAAACCATTGCGGTGATGCTCTGGGGCTTGGATACGATCAAAACCAAGGGCGAATCCATCGGTATCTTACTGGAACTGGTGGGAGCTGCACCGGTGAAAGAAGGCACCGGCCGCATTGTCCGCTACGACCTGATTTCCCTAGACGACCTCGATCATCCCCGCATTGATGTCCTGGGTAACTTATCCGGCATCTTCCGCGATAGCTTCGTCAACGTGATTGAGTTACTCGACGATCTATTCCAGCGCGCCGCCCAAGCCGACGAGCCGATTGAGCGTAACTTTATTCGCAAACATGCGATCGCCCTCCAAGCTCAAGGTGTCGAAAATCCCTGTGCCCGTCTCTTTTCCAATCCCGCTGGTGACTTTGGTTCCTTAGTCAACGATCGCGTCGTGGATTCCAACTGGGAAACCGGGAAAGAGCTAGCCGACACCTGGAAAGGTCGCAACACCTTTAGCTATGGTCGCCACGATAAAGGGCAGTCGCGCCCCGAAATTTTAGATATCTTACTCCAGTCCACCGACGGCATTGTGCAACAGATCGACTCCGTGGAATATGGCTTAACCGATATTCAGGAATATTACGCTAACACCGGCGCGCTGAAACAGGCAGCCGAACAGAAACGCGGCAAGAAAGTCACTGCTAGCTTCGTGGAAAGCTTCTCCAAAGACACTACCCCTCGCAGTTTAGAATCTCTCCTGCGCATGGAATATCGCACCAAGCTCCTTAATCCTAAATGGGCTGAAGCCATGTCCGACCAAGGTTCTGGCGGAGCCTACGAAATTTCCCAGCGCATGACTGCTCTGATCGGCTGGAGCGGCACGACAGATTTCCAAGATCACTGGGTCTATGATCAAGCCGCCGAGACCTATGCCCTTGATGCAGAGATGGCCGAGAAGTTACGGCGGGCTAACCCCGAAGCGTTTCGCAATATTGTAGGACGAATGCTAGAAGCTCACGGTCGCGGCTTTTGGGCTGCGGATGATCGGAAACTTAGTCAGTTGCGATCGCTCTATGAGTTAACCGATGAAGAGCTAGAAGGGGTGACGGTGTAGCAACAAAAAAGCTGAGAGTGACGCTCAACGTATTGAATCTCAATCACTTCAGCTTTATCTTTACCTAGCTCAAACTTACGTCGAAGCAATCTTGGCAGTGGTGAGGGTGGCGTTGATCACCTGCATAGCTTGACCAATACCATCCTCCGCCCGAATGGTTCTTCCTAGATGCTGAGCTTGCTGTCGTAGGGCTGAGTCTGTGGTTGCCTGCTGGATAGCATGGGCCAGAGAATCAATCGAGAGGCGTTTTTTGGGAATGGGTTGAGGACTAACGCCTAATTGAGCAGAGCGATTGCCCCAAAAGGGTTGATCGGCAAAAAACGGTACAACAATCCCCGGTATGCCCGATCGCAACGTTGCTGCTGTTGTTCCTGCACCACCATGGTGAACAATCGCCTTCATGCGGGGGAACAGCCAGTCATGGGGAATGGCGTCTAGCTTAAAGATGTGGTCGGGAAGATCGGTATTTTGAATGCCGCCCCATCCTGTGAGCAGCAGTCCCCGTTGACCGGTTTTCTCTAATGCAGCCAGGGCGATCGCTGTGATAGTTTCTGCATCTCGGCTGGTCATAGAGCCGAATCCAATCGAAATGGGTGGGTCTCCTGCATCCAAAAATGCCAGCAGATCAGCCGGTGGTGTGAAATCCGGCGGCGCATCCAGAAACCAGTATCCCGTTATATGGTGGTGGGCATCCCAGTCGGGAGGATGAGGAATGACTGCTGGACTGTAGCCCAACAGCTTAGGCAGCGATCGCCAACGCTGACTCAAGAACGGACATTCTTGGTGCGGCGCTAAGTGCAGCGTGCGCTGCCGCCAATCATTGACCGATTGCTTGAAGAGCTGCCAGTAAAAGCGGTTGAAAAATTGATAGACCCAACGATTGAGGGTTTTTCCCAGGTGAAAGGGAGGAGCCATCGGGTGGGTGATTGATCCGGTTGGCAAAAGGGGTTGGAGGAGGGCAATGAAAGACGGTAGTCCCAGACACTCCGCCACATCATCGCCAAAAAAGGCTGTGCCGCTGCTAATGACGGCATCTGCATCCTGACAAGAGGCCCAAGTCTGGGCTAAGGACTCTGCCAAAATCGGATCTAGCGCTTGTCGTAAAAGACTCAGAGCTTGCAGTGAATTGCCTCCGGATTCAATCATGCTCTGCCCTGCTTCTCCTTGGACGATCGCTTGCACATTACCGCCAATGGGCCAGAAGTCTAGACCATAGTGTTGAATTAAATCTTTGAAGGTGTCGTGGGTGGTGAGCTGGACGGTGTAGCCCGCTTGCTGTAGCCCTACTCCCAGCGCGATGTAAGGCTGAACATCACCGCGAGACCCGATCGTGAGAATGTTGATTTTCATGGGTGCTTATTTTGGTGACCGTATGCTAACAGACTACGGTAGCGGCTTTTGCGATCGCTCTATGAGTTAACCGATGAAGAACTAGAAGGGGTGACGGTGTAAATATACTAGATAGATAAAGTCGAGGCTACACAGTTCAAATTGGCATCAACAAGCCGATATTCATGAGCCTGTGCAGTTAGGTTTTATCTATATGAGCACGACGTCTAGTTGCCATACCCGATGGACAGAGCGGGCAAGGCAGCTTTGGACAACCACACCCATCGATGAATGACCGCCACAACGGATAGTCACCGTAGCAGATGCGATCGCCTAGACTATGGGTATCAAAATGGGCAGTACTGGACTCGAACCAGTGACATCCTGCTTGTAAGGCAGGCGCTCTACCAACTGAGCTAACCGCCCCTGAGGGGACAACTGCTGAACACAAGATCACATTGTAGCAGACAAACACCTGCTAAGATGCAACATATTAGAAAAATCTGATAATTTTTTCAATGCCCTCAGGTCGCACCCACGATCGCATCACCATCCTTTGCTTACCGCTGGTTGCAGCCGGTGCATTGGTGAGCACGGGCAGCAGTTACCTCACCCTCTGGGTGCTGAGCGGTTTTCTGCTGGGTGGCTTGATGCTTGGCCCCGACCTCGATATTCATTCTGTGCAATATAAACGCTGGGGCTGGCTGCGGTGGATTTGGTTGCCCTACCGCAGCCGCCTCAAGCATCGATCGCTCTGGTCGCACGGCCCTGTGGTGGGTACGGTGGTGCGAGTGCTCTACTTGCTGCTCTGGCTCTTGGTGCTAGGGGTGGCTGCGATCGCCCTGGCCAATCAACTAGGAGAATTTGGCTGGACATGGGCTGACCTGGGTTTGCTCACCCAGCGATCGCTACAGCAATGGCTGATCGAACTCTTAGCCTTGGGCGTCGGGTTGGAGGTAGGAGCCATGAGCCACTATGGAGCCGATTGGCTGACGTCTACCTATAAGAAGATCACCCGCCCACCCCGCAAAACCAGCCGTTCGTCCAAAACTACGTCGCGCCGCCGGAGCAAGGCTAAAAAGCGTTAGCGAATTGGGCCGTTGTAGTCAATCGTGATCTCGCCTGCTGGCGTCACCGTGACAACGCTTTCCACCGTGTAGGTGACAACACCCATGGTAGTAGCGGTGCGAGGGTCAAAGCCTTGGAAGGTAAACGTCCAACTGCCATCAGCATTCACCACATGGGGAGCACTGGCTCCGTCTTGATGCATAGCGATCTCGGCCCGATATTGCCCCAGTCCACCGTTTTCCCGTTCGGCAGCTTGGCGTGCTAGATTTTTGGCCCGGTTGAGATCGAGAGAGATGCGGTAGTCTTCAACAGTGTCGCTACCCGTGAGGGGGGATGAGCCAGCCGTGGCAGAGGTGCTGCGCAGGGGGCCGTTGTAGTCAATGCTGACTTGTCCAGTTGGGCTAACCGTGACTTCGCTTTCAACGCTGTAGGTTAATGCCCGGCCAGGAGCCAGCGTTCTTGGATCATAGCCCTGGAAGAGAAATGTCCAGCTTCCATCAGCATTGACGGTATGGGGGGTATCGGCGCTGAAGCCATGCATGGCGGCCTCTGCCCGATATTGTCCAAGACCACCATTCTCGCGCTCAATGGCTTGACGGGCTAGGTTGCGGGCCCGCGTTAGGTCGAGGAGAAGGAAATCATCGGTCTCGTTGGCTAAGACGGGGGGAGCGATCGCCGCCCCCAATCCAAGCAAGACACATCCCAGCACTGATGCTGTCATCGACCGAGAGAATCGAGAAGTGTTGATCATAAAAGTGTTGCGTTGTTCATGAAGAGTATCAGAGGAGATCTATGACGTTGTGATCGGGTAACGTGTTTCCCAGGCACGTGTGAGGATCATACGACAAGGTTGGGTGCAGGCGATCGCCTAATGGTCGCTCGTCTCTTAGAATGGGTGGTGTAGGCAGCAGAGTTGAGGCTAGGTCGTTTCTACTCAGGTTGCAGGTTGACGACAGCTAGTCTCAGGGGAATGATGACAGAACCACCGAAGAATGTACTCAATATTGATGCGGTGACGGTCGTGGTGATTTTAGCGATCGCTCTCTTGCTGCCGCTCCTGCTCTCCGGATTCCTGTTCCAGTGAGGGACTCGGACGGTGGGCGAGGGCTGCCTGGGCATTGCGGCGTACCATGGCGGGTTTGAGCCGACGGAGGGCTGAGGCTCGAAAGCGGCGATCGCAGTCTTCGTCGGTGCTGGCCGCTAAGTCGGCTAAGGTTGGCGCAATATTCCAAGGATAGGGCTGAAAGTCTAGTATGTCAGTTTCCTGGGCAAAGCGCTGATTCCAAGGACAAACATCTTGGCAGATATCGCAACCGGCTACCCAGCCCTGCATCTGGCTGGCGATCGCCTCGGGAAGCTGGTCGGCGCGATTTTCGATGGTGTGATAGGCGATGCAGCGATTGGCATCTACCACAAAGGGTTGGGCGATCGCTCCGGTAGGGCAAGCGTCCATGCAACGGGTGCAGGTGCCGCAGTGGGGGATATGGGGGCGATCGGGGGTGAGATCGAGGTTGGTCAGCACTTCGCCTAGGAACACCCAGGAGCCGTAGTCGCGGGTAATCAGATTACCGTTTTTGGCCACCCAGCCAATGCCAGCCTGTTCTGCCCAAAACTTATCTGAGATCGGCCCCGTATCGACGTAGTAGCGAGTTTCGATACCTTCACCCTGCTGTTCAATCCAGGTGGCCAGCGCCTTCAGCCGTGATTGTAGAACTCGATGGTAGTCGCGCCCCCAGCCATAGCGGGAGATTTTGCCGTGGCTAGGATCATCGCTATGGGCGTGGGGGGTGTAGTAATTCAACGCCACACAGATCAGCGATCGCACCCCAGGCATCACCTGGTCAATATCCTGCCGCTTGGGATTAGCCATCCAAGCCATCTCGGCCTGATAGCCTTGCTTGAGCCAAGCCTGCAGGCGCTGGGCAGCCCCGTCGCGATCGGCGGCTTCAACGCTAGCAATGCCGACCCGATGGAAGCCAAGGGCCTGAGCCTGGTGTTTAATGCGATCGCTTAAGCTTATCTGATTTGCATGGGGTTCTGAATCTGTCATGGGCTACATCGTGCGAATCTCGCCTTCTTCTGGATCCACTAGTCGCTCTAGCTTTTGCTTGATCTGAGCATCGAAGACTTGCCATTTGAGCTGGGTATATTCAGAGTTTTCATTGTATCCGGTTAAGAATCCCATGGGAATCTCGAAGCCGCCAGCCATGGCGCGTCCACCGCCAAAGAAGCGTCCCTGGTTATCTTGCCCAAAGGCCTCTTTGATGAACTCATCGGGATCCAGGGTTATCTTATTGGTGCGCAGCGATCCAATCACCACTTCTAGATCTTCGTCTTCATCATAGACAATGCCGTAGACCACCGCAGTATGTACGTTCTCTTCGGTGACTAAAAAGTCTGCCGCTTGGGGAATAGCATCCCGATAGTCGTAGCGCAGATAGCCAATTCCAGAAATAGAGAAGTTATTTTCTAAGACCCGATTGCGCAAGGCTCGTTCAATCACATCCATAACTTGCTTCGATCGGGACGCTTGTAATACGGCATTTAACAGTTGGGAATCATGAAACCGACTGAGAAAGCCTGCCGCCAAGAAATCTTCTTCCTGAGCGTGCATCAGTCCATTGGTATCCGATCGCAGCCCATGAATCAGAGCAGTCGCACATTTCACATGCTCTCGATTACCTGTGTCGAATTTAATCAGCCCGGATTGGATATATTGAGTAAAAATAGTGGCGGTGGCGCGGGTATGGGAGCGAATGTCGGCAAACTCTGGCTTGAGGTCATCCTGGACGTTATGGTGATCCACGATAATCAAGGCAGGAATATTGGCAGACTGCACCAGCGATAGGAGTTGGGTGGTGCCGCCCTGGCTGTCGATCAGCACATAGCCTTGATAGGTGGAGAGATCTCGCTCTCGGGCTTTTTGCGGCGTCCAGCGCTGCACCGGCAGCCCTGTCAGTTTCACAAGGGCAATATTTTCCTGATGGCTGAGGGTGCCTGCGTAAACTAAGTCACAGCGGATTTCATACTGTTTGGCAATCAGTTGAAAGGCCCAAGCGCAGGATAGGGCATCGGGATCAGGAAAATCCTGGAGCAGCACCAAAACGCGATCGCCCCGATGACGGTCGAGCACCTGTTTTAGCTCCTGAATCTTGCGATCGCTTTCGTCACAGGAGGAGGCCGATGGCTTCTCTGCCGGATGAGAGGGAGACGGGTCGGGGTGAGAATGGCTCAAGGCATGGTCAGAATCAGTCACAGATCGAGTTGGCTCCGTTACAACAGGGGTGAGGTTAAACAAGGAGTAGGAATGGTTAGAAAGACGCTAGGGTGACCCAAATTCATCTCATTGCCACTCTTTTAGCTTAAACGATCGCCCGTCTTGCTGTCGTCATCCTTGGGGAGGGCAAAAACCTGCTCTGTGGCGCGTTTTCCTGAATGAGCAGCCGACATCAACGCGGTCATCACGGGAGAGGGGGTTGAACCGAGACGTTTTTGAGAAGCCGTAGGATCCCGCAACCCTTGGCAGGCAGTTCATGCCTCCCGTTCGAGGCTCATCCCCTGATTCAGTAACACCGTCGATCCAGTGCGCCTCCTTCCCAAGGGGCGGAGCGATGGGAGCATGAACCTATGGTCAGACCTTAAACATGTATAAAAAGAAGCATCTATCGACTAGCATTAGGCTTAGAGTTCTGGTGGGTTTCTAGGATCCCCAAAGGATACTTGAGCCTTGTCCCAAGATCGCTGCATTTGCTGATTGCTGATTACTTAGCTAAGTTTATCTAATTACTTGAGTTCTATGCCTGATCTCATTCCTGCTCTCATCAAACTCTACATCCCTCTTATGGGTTGGATTTCTTTAGGATGGGTGTTAGGTCGTCTTTTGCCAAAGGGGGCATCGGCCAAACTAGGTCAATTTATCTTTTGGATTGGACTGCCCATTAGCATTGTGGCATTTTTGTATCGGGCTGACCTATCGGGCTGGATTCTCATCGCCCCGGTAACCGCCTGGGTGGCGATCGCGGTGGGTGCTGCCTTCGCCTGGGTTTGGATTGACCTAGGGGTGGGAGACGAACGCCTCCGGGCCATGTCTAAAGGGTTGGATGACCATGCTCCCAACACGGGTTTGATACTTCGCAATAGCGACTGGTCTCGCGCCACCCAAGGTAGCTTTTTGTTGGCCATGATGGTGGGCAACACTGGATATATGGGATTCCCGGTGGTTCTTGGTCTGGTTGGCCCCGACTACTTTGCTTGGGCTTTATTCTACGATCTCCTCGGCACATTTGTTGGGGTTTATGGTGTGGGGGTGGTTCTCGCTGCTAAATACGGCACAGTTGGGGAAGGGAGTTCTGTAAAGCTTTCTGAAAAAATTTTGAAGAATCCTGCAATTTGGAGTCTGGGGTTCGGATTGCTACTACGATTAGTGAATCTACCAGAATTCGCGGAGACCAGTCTCCGAACCTGTGCCTGGGGCATTGTCAATTTAGCCCTAGTCCTCATCGGTATGCAGCTCAGTCAGCTTACGTCCCTTCGTAAGCTGAAGCAGGCTTTGCCATGCCTTGGCATCAAAATGGTTCTTGTGCCCTTGGTGGTAGGAACCGGCCTGATGTTTTTTGGGGTAGCAGAACAAACCCAGTTAGCCCTTGTGCTGCAAATGGGGATGCCGCCAGCGTTTGCAACGGTTGTGTTTGCAGAGGCCTATGGTCTTGATCGAGAACTAGCCGTGACGACGCTTGTGTTTGGCTGTTTAGCCTTGCTTGTTCTTCTGCCGCTTTGGGTTCTCTTATTCGGAGTTATGACGTGAAAATCCTCAATGTTGTAGGAGCACGCCCCAATTTTGTCAAGATTGCGCCCATTCTGCGTCAAATGAATCTCTATTCCACGATGCAGTGGCAATTGGTGCACACTGGGCAACACTATGATGACCGCATGTCTCAGGTCTTCTTTGATGACCTCCAACTGCCTGCTCCAGACGTGTTTTTAGGGATTGGATCGGGGTCCCATGCCGAGCAAACGGGGCGGACGATGATCGCTCTAGAAGAGGTGATGCAGGACTATCAGCCTGACTTAGTGCTGGTGGTAGGCGACGTGAACTCTACCTTGGCGGGGGCACTGGCTGCGTCCAAGCTGCATATCCCCATCGCCCATGTGGAGGCAGGGTTGCGCAGTTGGGATCGAACCATGCCGGAGGAGATTAACCGCATCTGCACCGATGCCATTAGCGATTTGTTCTTCACCACCTCGGCGATCGCCACGGATAACCTGTTGCGGGAGGGTATTGCCCCAGAAGCCATTCATTTCGTGGGCAATGTGATGATTGATAGCCTCAAGGCCAATCTCGAACGGGCTCGTCACCAATCCACACTGCTAGAGACCTACCCAGTTCAGCCTCAGCAGTACGGATTGGTGACTCTCCATCGTCCTGGCAATGTAGATGACCCGGTGATGCTTGAACGCTTGCTAGAGGCGATCGCCACGGTGAGCGAACGGGTGCCCCTCCTGTTTCCCATGCATCCTCGTACCCAGCAGCGGCTGGAAACGTTTGGCCTACAGGCTCGGCTCGATAGCCTAGATCAGGTCTGGGTGACGCCACCGCTGGGTTACCTAGACTTCATCTGCGCTCTATCGTCGGCTCAGTTTACGCTCATGGATTCCAGCGGCGTGCAGGAAGAAACAACGGTGCTAGGCATTCCCTGTCTCACCATGCGGGACAATACCGATCGCCCCGAAACCGTCATCGAAGGCACCAATACCTTGGTGGGGCAAGATCCCGATCGCATCATTCAGGAAGTGTTTCAAATTCTAGAGGGGCAGGGAAAAACGGGGCGTGTTCCTGACCTATGGGATGGAAATACAGCGGAGCGGATTGTGGATATCTTGGCGGTTTGGGGTGCAGCACTCCCAGCGACAACACCTTGTTCAACAGTCGTTTGATTAGCTATCTGGATCAGTATGAATAGTAAGAAACTATGGTGACCTTCAAGCAAATCTTAAGAGTTTTCATCCTAGCCAGCTTAACGCTAGGGCTGATTACCTGTGCTCAGGGTACCCCCGTTATCCAGTCTGATTCTGAAGCCATGCCCGAAGAATTAGAGACGGTGGTGGATGATAAGCTCACCATCTGGTGGACCCAGGGGTTTCTGCCAGAAGAGAATGAGGTCATTGTGCAACTGGTGTCGGATTGGGAGCAAGCGTCTGGGTTTGAAGCCGACTTAGTTCTCCTGCCCGATCGCGACATCTTGAGTGATACCCAGCGAGCCATTGAAGAAGAGCGATCGCCGGATGTTGTGTTTAGCTTTCCAGCCGATACCAATCTCTTCCCTCGCCTTGCCTGGAACGATCAATTGGCAGATGTTTCCCACTTGGTGGAACCGATTCAAGACACCATTACACCCACGGCCTTGGAGTCGGTATACTACCAAAATAATATCACCCAAGCGCGCAGCTACTATGCGCTTCCGTTTGGGCAGAATACGGTGCATCTGCACTATTGGCAGCCGCTTTTGACAGAGGCAGGGCTGTATAACGATGAGATTCCCAACACATGGAATGAGTTTTGGCAGTTTTGGCAGACTGCCCATACCCAGTTGCGGGATCAGGGCAAGGATACGGTTTATGGTATTGGTCTTTGTCTTTCGGATCTAGGGACAGACACATTCTGGCAATTTGAGCAATTTCTAGACGCCTACAACCTAGAGGTGGTAGATGAACAAGGAAACCTTCGGATTGAGGAACCAGGTATTCGCCAAGGGCTGATCAATACGATTAAGCAATTCGCTGCCTTCTACCAAGATGGCTATATTCCACCTGCTGCTGTGGAATGGACGGATTCAGGTAACAATATCAGTTTCCTTGAGCAACAGTCGCTGATGACGGTCAACAGTACCCTATCGGTGCCCTTTAGTCAGCGGCAGCCAGATACGCCCTACAATCGACAGTCCACGGACTACTATTTCAACCAGATTCGCACCATTCCTTGGCCCAACAAGCCAGATGGCAGTCCCCATCGCTCCATTCTCAGCATCAAACAACTGGCCATTTTGAAAGACACCGACCAGCTTGAAGCCGCAGAAAGCTTTGCCGCCTACTTTATTCAGCCTGCAAATATAGATAAATATCTACAGTTGGCCACCAAAGGTCGGATTTTCCCAGTCATTCGCTCTCTCTGGCAAGATCCCTTTTGGAATGCGGTGAATGATCCCCATCTATCCTTGGCCCTGCAGCAACATCAGCAGGATACTCGCCCTTCCTATCAGGTCTATGCACCGGCCTACAGTAAAGTTCTGCAGGATAATGTGTGGGCTAAAGCCATTTTGCAAGTCCTGAACGATGGCGTCTCGCCAGAACAAGCTACCGATCAGGCGATCGCTCGTGTGAAACAGATTTTTGGAGAGTGGTCATGAACTTCTGGAGACGCAGTCTGCTGGCTCAGTTGGTGAGCTATTTCTCGTTGTTGTCGGTGGTGATGTTGGGCACGGTGGCGATCGCTGCCTACCAACGGGCGAAAAATGCCCTAGAAGAATCCGTGACCGATCGCTTAATGGTGGCGACCTTCCTGAAGGAGTTTCAACTGAATGAATGGGTGGATAGCCAGCGGGAAGATGTGCTGCTGATCAGCCAACTGCCGGAGGTGCGGCAACAGGTGGCGGCGCTGCTGATCTATGATCCTGACGAGCCTGAGTATCAAGAAGCCTATGGGATCTTGACGGATTACTTTAACCAACTGAGCCGCGTGAAGTCGAGCCTGGGTAATGTGTCTATCACTACCAACGGCGGCTTTGTAGTGTTTTCGTCCCGCGATAAAAATCTGGAGGGTCGTTATAAAGCTCTGGGAGAGCCCACCACCTACTTTACCCAGGATGGAGCCCAGTCTGTGGTGCCTAACTTCTACCTTACCTCTGCAGGGCGAGCAGCTATCACCTTTGCCACCCCGCTGCTAGACCAAGAGAACGTACAAATGGGAGCGATCGCTGTTGATCTAGACCTGACCGATATTGACAACCTCATTCGCGAGAATACAGGGCTTGGGGAAGAGGCAGAGACGTACTTGATTGGCCGCTCTGGCTCCGAGACGGTGTTTATCTCGCGGACAACGACCGAGGCTGAGACCGAGGCTGAGGCTGAGAGTGAGGGCGAGACGGAGGATCAAGATGCCGATGCTTCTCCTAGCCAGGGCGTCAGCAGTCCAGGCATTGATCTAGCGATCGCTAAACGCAGTGCCCAAGGGAGCTTTGTCAACTATGAAGGGACTCCAGTTGTGGGGGTCTATCGCTGGCTGCCTAAGCAAAACGTGGCCCTTGTGGCTGAAATTAGCCAAAATGAAGCCTTCCTCCCTGCTCGCCAACTAGCCCGCCAAATTTTGTTGATCGGACTGAGTTCTGCTGGATTGCTCCTCGTCGCTGTGTATCTCCTCTCTCGACGCATTACCCAGCCGATCATGGCGATCGCCAATACTGCCATTCAATTGGCAGATGGAGATTTGTCCCTGAAAGCTCCAGTGTTAACAGACGATGAGATTGGGCTCCTGGCCCGCGCTTTTAATCAAATGACGGGGCAATTGCGAGACTCGAACCAGCAGATGGCCGAGTATAGCTATACCCTAGAACAGCGGGTTGCAGATGCCACGCACGATCTACAGGATACCTTAATTTACTTATCCTCAATTATTGACAATATGGCCGACGGGTTGCTGGTCACCGATATTCATGGACGTGTGACCCGCTATAATCCAGCATTGCTAAAAATGTTTAGCCTGTCTGCGGAAGAAGATATTGAGCATAAGTCCTGTGAGACCCTCCTAGGCGATGATGTAGCAGACCTAGTTCGAAACACCATGCGATCGCCCCAAGATGTATGGACGACAGAGCTTGACCTGGGAGGAGGACGGGTGGGCAAGGCATCTGCAACGGCGATTCTTAGACCCGCTAGCAGTGAGTCTGATCATGGTGAATCTGAGAACGGCAAATCTGAGAATGGCAAATCTGAAATAACAGATACTCCTGGCGTTGCTACGGACTATATTGGTGCCGTAATCCTAGTGCAGGATATTACCTCCGAGAAAGAAATCGATCGCATGAAGACCGATTTCATCTCCACCGTGTCCCATGAGCTGCGGACGCCCCTCACCTCGGTGCTAGGATTTGCCAAGATTATTAAAAAGAAACTCCAGGATGTTTTGCTGCCGTTAGTGCCCGAGGGCGATCGCAAGGTCGAACGCACAGCCCGCCAGGTGGGGGACAACATCGACATCATTGTGTCTGAAGGGGAGCGCCTCACGGCCTTGATCAATGACTTACTTGACATCGCCAAAATGGAAGCGGGTCGAGTAGATTGGAATATGCAGCCGCTGCGGATTGATGAACTGATGGATCGGGCGATCGCTGCCACCACCTCTCTGTTTGAGCAAAAGTCCTTAGACCTGCAGCGCGACATCGGGCCGCAGCTACCCCTGGTGCAGGCGGATGGCGATCGCATCATTCAGGTGATCATCAACCTCTTGTCCAATGCGGTCAAATTTACCCCCGCCGGTGTGGTGCACTGTCAGGCTAGGCAGGAGGGCGATCGCTTGGTGGTGGGCATTACCGACAGCGGCATCGGCATTGCGCCCGAGGATCAGCCTAAGGTGTTTGAAAAATTTAGGCAGGTGGGCGATACCCTCACCGACAAGCCCCAGGGCACGGGGCTCGGGTTGCCTATTTGTAAACAAATTGTTGAACACCACAACGGGGAGCTGTGGGTGGAAAGTGAACTAGGCCATGGTAGTACGTTCTACTTCACCCTGCCGGTTTTAGAGGAGGCTGTCTCTGATTCCGAGGAGAGCGATCGCCCCTTAATGAACCGGGATGACCTCCTCAAGCAGCTCAGAGCCTATCTACCTCAGCCTTCTAGCCTGCTGCCTGCTGCCAAAAGCGTCTTGGTGGTGGATGATGATGCCAACATTCGTAACCTGCTGCGCCAGGAATTGGAATCGCAAGGCTATGAGGTGCAAGAAGCCGAAAATGGTGAAGAAGCGATCGCAAAAGTGCGTAGTTTTTGCCCTAGTTTGATCATCTTAGATATAGTGATGCCAGGGGTGGATGGTTTTCAGGTTGCCGAAACCCTCAAACGCGATCCTCAAACCTCTCGCATCCCCATCATCATCTTGTCTGTTTTAGAAGACCGCGAACGTGGCTATCGCCTAGGTGTCGATCGCTACTTTACAAAACCGCTAGAGGTTAGCAATCTCATTCATGAGGTCGATCGTCTCGTCTCCTATGGTGCATCCCAGAAAACCGTCTTGGTGGTGGATGATGATGTATCCACCACGAGTGCGCTGGTGAGCGCTTTGCGCACCGGTGGATATAACGTTCAGGTTTACAACCGCCAAGAGTTTCTCAATCAGGTGGCCTTGGCCCAGCCTGATATGCTGATCGCCAGCATCACCGATGCCGAGCAGCACGATATCCTCAAGCGCTTTCAGTGGGAAAAAGGAGCTGAAAACCTATGCTTTTTCTTGCTAGCTGATCAACCATCGGAGGGTGTATCCCATCCTTCATCCTAGCTCTAGGAATCTTGATGTCATGACCCAAAAAATTCTCATTGTGGACGACGAGCCCCATATTCGGGCTTTGATGGAACAAACCCTAGAAGACCTGGAGGATGAGGGGGTAGAACTGTTGACGGCAGGCGATGGCCAGCAGGCCCTAGACCTCATTCGCCGTGAATGCCCTCAGCTCGTCTTTTTAGACGTGATGATGCCGAAGATGAATGGTTATGAGGTTTGTGCTGCTGTTAAGCAAGATAGCAATCTTCGTAACATCTACATCATCATGCTGACGGCCAAGGGGCAGGAAATTGATAAGCAGAAGGGTGAGAATATGGGGGCAGATATCTATATGACGAAACCCTTTGATCCAGATGAAATTTTACAAAAATCCCAGCAAATTTTAGGTTTGTAAGCCCATGGCAGAAATTCGGCTCCGATCTATCCTACGCAAGGAGCTTTTGCCCTTAGCCCAGCGCATTCTGCAGATCAGCCATCTCCCCCTAGCGGTTTATGATGTCCAGGGCAATCTGTTGGTGGGTGAAACCTTTGAGACAGAGGCTGACCGTTATGCGATCGCTGTTGGTGAGGAAACGTTGGGTTGGGTGCAGGGTGGTGCAGAAGCTGCGCCCCTAGCGTCCCTGCTCTCCGACCTGGCCCTGCGCGCTGTGGAAAAGAAAACCCTGGCCAATGAGGTGTTGGATCGATATCGAGAAATTAATCTGCTCTACAACATTGCGGCAAAGTTAACCCATTGTCGAGAAGTGTCCACCGTTGCCACCGTTGCCCTAGAGGAAGCGCAGCGGTTGATTTATGGCACCAGTGCTGTGTTGATGCTGCTGAATCCTGAAACCCAGGTCTTGGATCTGCAGCTCATGGTGGGGGATCCGGCCGTAACGGAACCCAAAACCTCCCTAGGCGAAGGGATTGCTGGCTATGTGGCCAAGACGGGCATCTCCGAAATTGTCAACGATGTGGCCGCTGATGTTCGCTATGGGGAGGTTGTCCCCGGTATTCGATCGCTCCTCTGTGCGCCCATGAAGGCCCTGGATCGGGTCATTGGGGTGATTAGCATCCATCACTCGGAGTTGTTTACCTATACCGCAGCGGATTTGAAACTGCTGACAGCGATCGCCCTCCAGTCTGCCCCGGCGATTGAAAATGCGCTGTTCTACCAACGGCAAATGGAGGCCGCTCGGCAGCGGGAGGCGAAGCTGCAGGAGCAATTGCAGGAGTTGCGTATTGAGGTGGATGAGGCGAAGCGGGCTAGCCAGGTGGCGGAAATCACCGAGTCGGATTTCTTTGTGCGGCTGCGGCAAAAGGCCAAGGATCTCCGGCAGCGGCGGTAGACTTCAAGGCTGTGGCAGAACCCCAATATCTGTAGTTCCCTTGCCAAGGGGGCGGCGAAGCGGGGAATTGAATGCAGGATATTCCAGTCATGACCCTTCAACCGGACTCAACATCACAAGGGGATGCTTGAACTGAAGGAGATGTTGGGATAATGGAGAGACTCGGCTTCAACGTCATGCAGGGGGCCGTCACATGTGTCAGGAGGTAGGGAGATGACGATTGCCGTTGCAAAGATGACCTTTGAGGACTTCCTGTCCTATGACGATGGAACGGATAACTGGTATGAATTAGAAAATGGGGACTTGATTGCGATGCCTGCCGAGAGTGAACTGAACCGCCGCATCGCAATGTTTTTGGTGGCGACGTTCCTGAAGCTGGGGATTTCATTTGATCGCCTGTCGATGAAGACAGAGGTTGCGGTGAGTAGCACTCGCCTATCTGTGCGTGTCCCCGATCTGGTGATCTTCTCAGATGAGGGAGTCGCTGCATTAGCAGGAGCCAGTCGATCGCTTGTCTTGCTTGATATGCCGCCGCCGCTGTTGGTGGTTGAGGTGGTCAGCCCAGGGCAGGAGAATCGGGATTATCGCTATAAGCGATCGGAGTATGCTGCACGGGGCATTGCTGAATATTGGATTGTAGACCCGATGCAACAGCGGGTGACGGTGCTGGAGTGGGTGGAGGGACTTTATGAAGAGGCGGTATATTCCGGGGACGACCCCATGGCCTCGCCGCTGCTGGGCAATCTGAACCTAACCGCTACCCAGGTGTTGCAGGTGGGTTGACTAGGGTTGTGACAGTAACTGGATGATCTCGGGGTCGTCTTTCCAGCCTTGGGCGATCGCTCCTCCTGCGGGCAACTCCGCTTCAACTCGTGAGGTTGAAGGCGATGCTTATGCGGACACATTTCCATACGCCTAGATGTGTCAAAAGGGCTTCAATCTCAGGGGCACTCATATCCTTGGGATAGGTCTTGTGATGAAAAATGATGGAGCGACGAATCCAACCGACCTAGGTCTACTCGGTTCGATAGGAGTAGTGCTTCAGCCGCATCACATCGCGAACTTGATCCAAGAGTTTTCTGGGTTGAGAATCGATCATAAGTCAGGAATCTTCAACTAGAACCCGTGTACTAAATACTGCACGCGTTGATCCTGGGCTGACCGTGAAGATTGTTTGAAGATAGCCGCATAACACCCTGAAATGGGCGTATTATATTGACGTCAGTCTGCATAATTACCCTATTTAGAGCTTTATCAAGCATCTAATCAGCATAATTCCCCTATTAGGTGTATAGGCTGATGGAAGTCTGCTTAACACCCAGATAAAAGACTATGTAGACAATTTTCAGCCTAGTCCCCTCTGCAGGGAGTAACATTCAATTGTGGTCTTACTAATCATCCTTGGGAGAGGTGTTATGCAGATCAGAGGAGGGATGTTCACCATAAACAATAGTTAGCCCTCGACTCCTCATATCTATAATGGTTGCAACTGAGAGGCTATAATAAATACTATATCTACTTGATCTACATAGGTTGAGTTGCTGCACTGGCTTATGATAAGGAGGGCTTATTAGCTGCGATGACGTCGGAAGCGGGCATTGCCATGAGGGTAACGCAACGCAGATAATTAACCTGGCGGGTCATACCTATGCATTGTTAGCACACGTGTACGCCAAAAAGCACATGGTTTTGTCTTTCTTGATGTGGAAACTCATAGTAGTAACTTTTTGATAAGACATGAATTTCCCTGAATCTCAACGTGTAACGTATTCCCGGAACCCTCTTTTAGAGGTGATTTGTCAACTTCGCTTTCCAAAAATTCTACGGATTGACACTGAGGTTCCGGTTGCTTTTCAGGAAGCAATTCGTGCTGAATACCCAACTTTGAATACTTCTCATGCTATTGAACTACCATTTTTGTCAAATCCTCAGACTAACTCACCTCCTATAGTAATGGGTCAAGGATTGACTTACGAGTTTTTTGACAAGGAAGGAAAGTGGAAACTTGTCTTATCTAGTGACTTTATTGCTCTTTCAACGGTAGATTATGAGAAGTGGGAAGACTTTAGATCTCGTTTATCTTCTGCTATTAGCTTATTAGTTAAGTATTATTCTCCTTCACACTTCACTAGAGTTGGATTACGTTATCAAGACCTCATTATCCGCTCGGAACTTGGATTAGAACAGCATCCTTGGCGAAGATTGCTTCAACCTCCTGTATTAGGAGTTTTCGTAGCTGATAATTTGCCAGAGCATGATTTCACTGAAGCATTATCAGTGTTCGCTTGTCGTCTTGATTATGCAGATGCAGTTCTACGGGTTCGGTATGGTCTTGCCAGGGAAGATGAATCCGACGAATTGGGATATTTAATAGATGCTGATTTCTATACTGAGAATAACACGGAGATAAACGATGTCACTCACTCTCTCGACCAATTTAACCGAGAAGCAGGAAACTTTTTCCGCTGGTGTATCACAGAAGAATTACAACAAGCTCTCCAGCCTAAACCCCTTACATGAAACCAAAGAAAAATCTAAAAGGATACTTTTTTCTCTTGCTTCGACAACTCTTACAGATGACACCTCCTCGATACTTGAAGAGTATTTTCAAGCTTCAATTAATCATATTTCAGCTGATAGAAGAATTCTCCAAAATGAAGCTGTTCGGAGAATATTTCTGCACAAAGGTGTAGCAAGCTTTCAGTATTTACAAGAAGCAGGGACATCTACGTTTTCCTCAGTCCAATTTGCAACTCTAAAAAGTATTCCTCATAAAGTTAGAGAGTGCTTTGGCAGAATTTCTCATTTTCAGGAGGGTGATAATAATTTATACGAGACCTCGAGTTTGATAGCTGAGTGGTTAATGGATGCTCCTCATGAATATCAAACATTTTTTGCTGGTTATATTCAAACTATCCCTTCAAAGAGCGTCCGAATTCTAATCGCGGCTCTCAGTGATGCAGAATTTTCAACTGATAACGGCAGTTTGATTGCCTCTGTTAGTTCATTCCTTAAATCCACTGACAAACGTTTAGCTCAAACGGCAGCAGCTTTTCTACTTACATGCGGTGGTAGTTTAGGTAGAGATTTTCTATTTCAAGTACTTGCTACTCAAAAATTGCCTCATTCACAACTTGTTAGAGGCATAAGCGAACTTCTGAGTTAATGATGCCATCATTTCCTAACTTCTTGCAGCGAATTTATATATCTTTAGGGAGGGCTACAAGTTCAAAACCCAGTAAGCTTCACCCTGAGAATTTAGTGCGCCTTTGTAGGAATCGTGTTGAATTTATTACTATAATTAATGAAGCAATTCATTATCCTAATCAAAGTTGGAATCAAGAACTTGTTGATAGAGTTATCCAATTTGTTTTGGAGGGAGCAGATTCAGGTGTATCAGTTTATAGCTCAGCTACTCTTGACCCTCTAGATCGTGGACATGCTTTTGCCGTTGTAGCAGAAGGTATGTCGCAAAGTAACTTTCGTTCTAATAGAGGCTCTAAACGGAAGTCTAGTTGTACACGTGGTTCCCTAATCATTCCAATATCTTGTCTTCCTAAAACTACTTATTACGACTTTACTCCTAAAAATAATCTGGAATTCTATCCAGCTAATCAACATCACTTTGATCTGACTATAAATGATATCGAAGAACTGGCAGTAGCTCTTTTGGATGGGATCAAGCAAGGAATGATCGCGTGGTCGATCCTTGGCAATGATGGAAAATTTACAGGAAGCTACAGACTGCAGGCGGCAATTGCTTACTCACATTGCCTTCAAGCTTTTGGAAAGCTAAATCCTTCTGTGCCTCCATCTAATTGGATAGATGGTAAGACAGTAACTGCCTCAGAGCAAATTGATACTCTTAAGTACTTGGCACAAACAGTCACAGTTGATAGTCCGGTAGTGCTACAAAAGTAATGCTGTCTATCACTAGAACCCTTAAGAATCAGGGGTCTCATTCCGCTACCATTACCAATTTTGAGCACTACCAGAAAGCTGTTAATAGAAGTTTCAAGCGGCACTCACTGATGCCACTAAACGATGCTCGCGATCAGCGGCGAATTCCAAGCAGGCTCTAATATCGGTTTCTGTCAGTTCTGGAAAGTCGTCAATGATCTCAGCGTTAGACATGCCAGCCGCTAACCAGCCCAAGACATCATAGACCGTAATGCGCATCCGGCGGATACACGGCTTGCCACCACGTTTATCAGGCTCAATCGTAATGATGTCACGATAGCTCATTATAAGAACAGGTATTTGTATACGTCTAAGTTTAGAGCAGGCTAACACCTCGCTGCAACGGACGGGTGTTAGCTGATCAGTCGATTGCTAGAGATGGAGTGGCAAAGCATGGGAGAGGGTTTGGGGAGAGGGCGATCGCTACCAGGTGATCCAAAAATTGGCATAAGCATCCCAGGGATGTCCGTCATGTCGGTGTGGCAACCCCATAGGCGATCGCCTCCACCATCAGATAGTCGCTTGTGCCCCCCGGAACATTCGGAACTGGTTTTCTATCTACACAACACAGTAGGCTACGTCAGGCATAGGCTAGTGCAAGCGATCGCCGAGAGGTTATCTGTAGGCATGAAAGGTTGTCTGCGGCGGGTGATGGGCAACGTTGGACAGCAAAAGCCGTCTGGTCACAGTAAGCATCTTTTAATGGAAGCTGTAACGTAAATACCAGTTTGGTCATTCAGGATAGGATCGCTCATACTAGATGTTAAATCCCGTTGAACCCGGAAGCAGTCTATGTTGCTACAAGAACTAAAAGCGCAAATCTTCAAGTTGCCGCCCAGCGATCGCCTCGCACTGATCTCTGCTATCGTTGAGTCCTTACAAGATACGAGTGTTGCTCAACCAGATCGTTCTAGTGCAATTTGGCGGATGAGGGGATTGTTAAAAACAGACCAGCCTGCACCAACAGATGAAGAAGTGGCAGTGATGCTGGAAGAGAGACGGGCGGAGAAGTATCTTCAGTGAGAGTTTTAGTTGACCAATATTGTTCTAGATTTTTTGCTGCAACGAGAGCCATTTTCGCAGGATGCAGAACTGCTGTTTCAGGCAATTGATGGAGGCGAGATTGTTGGCTATGTTACAGCAACAACACTAACGGATATTTTCTATATCTCACGCAGATATACCCGTAATATTGAGCGAGCGCGGCAAGCAGTCTCAGAAATACTGACTGCCATGATGATTTGTCCAGTTGATCGAGTTGTTCTGGAATTGGCTTTTAACTCTGGCTTAGCTGATTTTGAAGACGCTGTTCAAATTTTTAGCGCCGTTAAACAAGGATCAGAAGTAATTGTGACTCGTGATGCTCAAGGTTTTTTGAGTTCACCTATACCCGTTTTATCCATTCAAGAGTTGTTGCAGCAAGTCAGATAGAAAAATGGTGCTTAGGTTAGTTGGGAGGTATAGATTGCGATCGCATTGTCAGCTTGTTGTTACAAACGCTGCCCAACAAATCCCTTGCAGCGGACAGTTGAGAAATATTGGTGAAGATACAAAGGTTACCAGCCGCAGAGCCGAGCGTCAGCTGTCCCTGCGTTGAGTCCTTGCCCTAGTTCTCCCATCGATTGATAGAGTGGCAAAGCATGGGAGAGGGGTTGGCGTAAGGGCGATCGCTCCCGAATAATCCGAGAATAGGTATGAGCATCCCAGGACTATCGGTCATGTGGGTGTAGCAACCCCATAGGCGATCGCTCCCTGCCAATCGACCACCCGGTTAGCCAACTGCCGCTGCACTTGGGTTTTCACGATCGCAATCTGGTCGGGAGAAAGATGGCGCTGTAGATGATCTTGGTAGCTAGGGCGATCGCGCCCTGGGCTAAACCAGCGCTGGATTAGGGCAGGGGTAATCCGCAGGGGCGTTTGGGTGACGGTCACGGTTAGATTCGCGCTGTAGCCGGTGGTTTCCAGAAGCGATCGCAGGGTATCTACCGTCCAAGCCAGGCGTGGATCCTCAGATTGGTACATGGCCTCTTCCGCCATAGAAACCTGTTGGTACAGATCGTCTGGGAGGCGATCGAGCAGCGCATAGAGTCGTTGAGTTTGCTGGGGAATCGATTCGGCGAACACCAGTTGTCCATCCGCCTGTAGCCAAGCCCGCAGGGAGGTAAGAAGTTGGGCTGGATCGATCGTGGTCATGATCGCATTGCGACCCAGAAGGCGATCGCCCCGCAGATCCGGTCTATGCTCTGCCAGCCAATTACCCAGATCGGTGGCGGCGACGGGGAGAATCATCGGTTGTCGTAGGTCGGGTAAGGCGTTGGCCTGTTCCTGGAGTGCGTTTTGATCGGTGGACTGGGCAACGCAGACATAGACGCCGCCCTCCGGCACTTGGCGCACCGCCTCCCAGGTCAGCAAGCCACTGCCGCCGTTCAGGTCAATCACCACATGATGGCGCTGCAGGTGTGCCAGCTCAAACAGGCGATCGCGCACCTGGGCCAGATGATGACCCTGTTGGCTGAGCGATCGCTGCACCCAGCGATCGGTGGAGACATCGGCAGGGCTGAAGGTCAACACCTCGGGAGTATCGCTGCTGTCTACCAAGGCGGCCAACTGGGCCTCGCGCTGCCGGGCCACCTGCTGCTGAATCTGGTGTTCGTAGCCCTGGTCAGAGGGTTGGTAAAACACCTGGCCCTGGAGGCTGCTGGGCAGATACTGCTGGGCAACCCAGTGGTCGCGATAGGCGTGGGGATAGAGATAGCCGGCTCCATGACCAAAGCTATGCTTGTCGCGGCTGTCGTCCCGCAGGGGATTGGGCACCTCCGCTTCTCGCTCCTGCTCCACGGCCGCTAGGGCATCGAAGAAACCCATGATGCTGTTGGACTTGGCCGCCGTGGCTAGGTAGAGGGTAGCTTGGGCTAGGGGATAGCGTCCCTCGGGCATCCCTACCCGGTCAAAGGCTTGGGCACAGGCATTGACGATGGCGATCGCTTGGGGGTCGGCTAAACCCACGTCTTCACTGGCAAGAATCACCAATCGACGGAAAATAAAGCGCGGATCTTCGCCGGCGTAGACCATGCGGGCCAGCCAATAGAGCGCCGCATCGGGGTCAGACCCACGCACGCTTTTGATGAAGGCGCTGATGATATCAAAATGGGCGTCCCCCTCTTTGTCGTAGAGCACCGCCCGCTGCTGAATCGAATCCTCGGCGACCGCTAGGGTGATGTGCAGGATGCCCTGGTCATTGGGGCTCGTGGTTTCTACTCCTAGCTCCAAGGCATTCAGCAAGGCGCGGGCATCGCCGTTGGCTACGTGAATCAAATGCTCTAGGGCATCGGGATCGAGCTGGACGGAGCGATCGCCATAGCCCCGTTCAGGGTCGGCCAAGGCTTGGTGAACCACTTGGCGCAGATCATCGTCGGTTAGGGGCTTGAGCTGAAACACCCGCGATCGGCTTACCAACGCTTGATTGACTTCAAAATAGGGATTTTCCGTGGTTGCCCCGATGAGAATCACCGTACCGTTTTCCACCCAGGGCAGCAGCGCGTCTTGCTGGGCCTTGTTGAACCGATGCACCTCATCCACAAACAGGATGGTGCGCTGGCCATACATGCCGCGCTGATCTTGGGCAGAGGCGATCGCTTCCCGAATATCCTTCACCCCGGCTAGGACGGCATTTAGGGGAATAAACTGGGCGCGGGTGGTGTTGGCGACAATTTGGGCTAGGGTGGTTTTGCCGGTGCCGGGCGGGCCAAAGAAAATCAGGGAGGACAACTGATCGGCTTCAATGGCCCGGCGCAGTAAGCGGCCCGGCCCGATGATCGCATCCTGTCCCACAAAATCATCAAGGGTGCGGGGGCGCATCCGGGCGGCCAAGGGTGCTTCAGTGGCCAGCAGGCGCTGACGATGCTGCTCAAATAAGGTCATAGGGGACGGGGGGGAGCGATCGCCCGATGTTGGCAGGACGTTGAGAGGGCGTTGAGGCTGGGAACGAATCTCCCTAACGATCGACGTGATCCATGGGATCCATCTTGGATCGAGCAGGGCTTAGCGTTAACGTCCTGAACAAGGGAGATATGGGGGGATAGAGGTAGGCAAGACGACCTATCTCAGCGTCTCTTATCCCCAGGGTTGTTGGGCAAACCCCGGTAAAAACGACGCATTTCTACACAAAAACGACGTAGTATCAAAAAGGCTTGTTTGTCAGGGTTAGGAGGCAGGTACTGCGGGGCAGACCAAGCCACCAAGCCGAATTATGTATGTGTACCACAAGGATGAACGTTATGGCAGCAAATCAACGCGGTGTCACCGTTTGGTTTACGGGATTGAGCGGAGCCGGCAAAACAACGATTCGTATGGCGGTTGAGGAAAAACTGAGAGCGCAAAACTATGCCCTAGAAGTGTTAGATGGGGATATTGTGCGCGAGAACCTCACCAAAGGGCTAGGCTTCAGCAAGGAAGACCGTGACGAAAACATCCGCCGTATTGGTTTTGTGTCCCATCTGCTCACGCGCAATGGTGTGATTGTTTTGGTCTCTGCCATCTCTCCCTACCGCAACATTCGTGATGAGGTGCGTCAAAAGATTGGTGATTTTGTAGAAATCTTTGTGAATGCTCCCCTAGCGGTCTGCGAAGATCGCGATGTGAAGGGACTGTATAAGCGGGCCCGTGCTGGTGAAATTAAGCAGTTCACGGGGATTGATGATCCCTATGAAGCTCCTCTCAACCCAGATATTGAATGCCGTACGGATCTGGAAACCCTAGAGGAAAGCACGGAGAAGGTGCTAGCTGGGCTAAAATCCCTCGGCTATTTGAACGAGTGATTGGAACTAGATTGCTCTAGATCAACCTATTGGGCGGGGCTGGCCCGCCCGAAGCCGGCTATCTCATACGGGTAAGGGCCGTGACGCGATCGCTGTTGTTGATCACGCCGGCCCCTTGGATGTGCAATAAAGGTGGCTTCACTTCAACTTTCAACACCGTTTCAGACCGAATCATGACGGTTTGGTCGGGTAGGTGCAATACCCAGAGGGGCTGCTGAAGAAGCTGTTCTAGGTCGATCGCTGGATCTTGCTCCTCGGCGTCGAGGCCGGCGATCGCGTCAAAAATATTGAAGGATTCACTGCTGCCGTCTAGATAGTAGACGGTTAGTTGGGTAACACTGTCTTGACTTTGCATAGATTCAAGCGGATGGATACCTGAACGAACATTTAAGGATAGGGCATAGCTCCCACTCCTGCTGCTACTCTACCCAGATTCCCAGGCGATCGCCCTCCTCTGCTTACAAAGATTCAGATTTGGGGTTGAGATCTGGCATTTAGATTTGGGATTTAGATGGAGGTGCAGCGGGCTGCGGCAACCGATGGGGTGATATCCACTTCGCGGGGATAGATCAGCCAGTGCCGAGGGATGGCCTGGGCTAGGGTGGTGACCAAGGGAGATAGGTCGCTAATGTCCCTGAGACCATCGGCGGTCTGGATTTGGATGCCGCGTTGGTAGAGTGTATAGCCACGGCTGACGGTGGTGCGTAACCCGGCGTAGCATTGGCTGGCCCAGCCGGCTTGCTCTAGCTGCTGGTGAACGGCGGCGAGGATGGTCTGCTGTTCACCAGGACTGTAAGCGGTGAGGTCTTGGGTTTTGAGCAGATCTCGATGGATAAACCGTCGGCATAAATCTGCCAACACGGGGTCAGAATGCTGCTGCCAGCGCTGCAGATGGTAGAGAAAAACGCCATCGTCCGCGGCTAGATATTGCTCTAGGGTCAGGTGATCCACGTGATGGAGCCAGGCGGTGACGGTGTCATCGGCGGTCAGGGACGATTGCTGGCGGGCCCGATCCATCGCTTGCTGAAGCACCCAGGTGGCGGCTAGGTTTTTGGGATGGTTATAGACCTGGGCATACATGAAGTAGCGCACGATCAGGTAATGCTCAATAGCCGCCATGCCCTTGCGCTGTACGATCAGTTGCTGACTGACTGGATCGTAGTCTAGGGCCAGCAGGATGCGATCGAGGTCCAAGCTGCCGTAGGAGGCCCCGGTCATGTAGCTGTCGCGCATCAGGTAATCGAGGCGATCGCAGTCGAGCTGGCTCGATACCAGTTGCCAAATGCAGGGGATGGGATGCTCTTTGCTGTAAATCTGCTCCAGTTGCTGGATCAAGGTTGGATCAAAGGCATCCAACAGGTGGCGCACCGACGGGGATTCGTTCAAAATCCGCAGCGTCCATGCTTCGTGGTGGCAGCCAAAGATCTCTTCGCTGGTGTGGCTAAAGGGGCCATGGCCCACGTCATGCAGCAGGGCCGCACAGAGGACGGCTGCGCGATGGGGACGCAGCTCATGATAGCGGTTGGCTAGGTGATCGAAGGCCCGACGAGCGATCGCCATCACGCCCAAGGAATGAGTAAACCGGGATGACTCTGCCCCATGAAAGGTGAGGCTGGCGGGGCCCAGTTGGCGAATGCGCCGCAGCCGCTGCAGGGCCGGGGTATCAATGAGCTGAATCAACAACCACTCCACTGGGTCACTGCGATCGAGGGCGATCGCCCCGTGCAGGGGGTCGTGATAGGTGCGACTGAGGTTAGGCAGCGTTGGCCACGACGGCATGGTTGGTCAGCAGGTCTACCGCTGCTCGATATTGCGGATCGCGATCGGTGCCAAAGTCTTCGCGGTTGAGGGCGATGGGCTGCACAACCAGATCGGGTTGAATGCCCTGACGGTTAATGTCGTGGTGGTCGGGGGTTTCATACTTGGCGATGGTGACGGCTAGCCCCGATCCATCCGACAGGTTGAACAAAGACTGAATCAGCCCTTTCCCAAAGGTGCGCTCGCCCACCAGCTTGGCCCGCTGCTGATCCTGTAGGGCTCCCGCTAAAATTTCGCTAGCACTAGCCGTACCTTGGTTGACCAAGACGGCCAGGGGCGCGTCAGTGAGCGATTCGCCGTTGGCCTCTACGGTATCGAGCACGCCTTGACGATTCACGGTGTAGACAATCGGCCCTTCGTCGAGCCACAGTTGGGCCACTTCAATGCCAGCCTGCAGCAGTCCGCCAGGATTGTTGCGCAGGTCGAGGATGTAGCCGTCCACCGGTGCCGCTTCAAATTCAGCGATCGCATCGGCTACCGTGACCGCCGCGTTGGCATTGAACTGTTTTAGGCGAATGTAGCCAATCTGCGAGCCGTCCGACTGAATGCGCAGGTCTGCATAGACCGGGTTGAGGGTGATGCGATCGCGCACCAAGGTCAGGTCAAAGGCTGGCTCTTCGTCCCGAGCAATGGTCAGCGTGACCGGGCTGCCAATCACCCCGCGCATTTGGTCTGCCGCCTCATCCAGGGTGAGATCCCGAGTCGGTCTACCGTCGATTTGCATGATGCGATCGCGGGGCTGAATGCCTGCCTGGTCTGCTGGCGACGCTTCAATGGGAGCAATCACCTGCAGGTCGCCGGTTTCCAGATCCTTAGCAATTTGTAGGCCCACGCCGGTCAGCTCACCCGAGGTGTTGGTGCGCAGACTCCGGTATTGATCGGGCTTCAGCAGCCGCGTGAATGGGTCATCCAAGCTAGCCAACATCTGCTGGATGGCATCATAGGTGGCATCGCGATCGGGCAGGGGTTGACGGAGCGATCGCTGCCGCACAAACCACCAATTTTGATGATTAAAGGTGTCATCCACATAGGTGCGATCGACAATGCGCCACACCTCACTTAAAAGCTGCTGTTCATCACTAAAGGCATAGCTTCCTGGAACAGCAAGTCCAAGAACCACACCCAGCATCACGATGAAAGAAAGGCTAATTTGAAAAAGGCGGTTTCTCATATATCAAATCTTAGCCTTGATCGAAAAAGATTGGCTAGGGCTCAACGAGAAGTGACCCCAGATGCCTAGATCTGGGCTACATCTATGGGTTGGGGAGGAGAGGGCAGAACCGGGGCAAACCCAAGATGGGTAGGGGGCTTAGGGACTGCTGGCAAGGCTGATGCACAACCCTGGAGCGATCGCTGCTTCTGGTTTGTGCAGGCTCACTAAGTTCCCACTTTTTTTTAATATTAGGAACCAGTGAAGGGTATAAATGGAATAAGTTGTTATGAAATGTAACAATTGCAGTGAGCTATGGCCTGGAAAAGCCAGGATTCAGTGGCCGAGCCTGTAGATTTGCATGAGTGCTATGTTACATTTTTTAGTAACAATGCTTTGTTTGGAACTCTGGCTTCATGTTTACTAAACAGGTAACTGACTCAAAAGTTTACCAGTGGTTTAATGAGCGGCTTGAAATTCAAGCCCTCGCGGATGACATCAGCAGCAAGTATGTCCCGCCCCACGTCAACATCTTTTATTGCTTGGGCGGCATCACGCTGACTTGCTTCGTTATCCAGTTCGCTACTGGATTCGCAATGACGTTTTACTATAAACCAACCGTCACTGAGGCCTTTGCATCCGTGCAATACCTGATGACCGACGTGAATTTTGGTTGGTTGATTCGCTCCATCCACCGCTGGTCTGCCAGCATGATGGTGCTGATGATGATTCTGCACGTGTTTCGGGTCTATCTCACCGGTGGTTTCAAAAAGCCCCGTGAGCTAACCTGGGTGACCGGCGTGATTTTGGCGGTGATCACCGTGACCTTTGGGGTAACGGGCTACTCGCTTCCTTGGGATCAGGTGGGCTACTGGGCCGTAAAAATCGTGTCTGGCGTACCGGAAGCTATTCCTATCGTGGGTACCACCATGGTGGAATTCCTGCGGGGTGGTGCAAGCGTGGGTCAACCGACGCTCACCCGCTTCTACAGCCTGCATACCTTTGTTCTGCCTTGGTTGATTGCGGTGTTCATGCTGCTGCACTTCTTGATGATCCGCAAGCAGGGGATTTCGGGCCCGTTGTAAGGTCAGCCTCTGTTAGGCTTTGCTAACGTTAGGCAACCCTCTATCAACTGGTCTGATAGACTGAAACTTAACGATACATTGGTCTTCATATCCTTCCTATAGCCTTTTATTCCAGAGATTTAAGGAGAACCCTGCAGAATCATGTCAATTCTCAAAAAACCGGATCTCAGTGATCCCAAGTTACGCGAGATGCTGAAGCAAGGCATGGGGCACAACTACTACGGTGAGCCTGCCTGGCCGAATGACCTTCTTTACACCTTCCCGGTGGTGATCTTGGGAACCATCGCCTGCTGTGTTGCTCTCGGTGTGCTAGATCCAGCACTCGTGGGTGAGCCGGCCGATCCCTTCGCCACCCCCCTCGAAATTTTGCCCGAATGGTACCTCTATCCCGCGTTTCAAATCCTGCGGGTTGTCCCCAACAAGCTCTTGGGTATCGCCCTTCAAACTGCGATTCCTGTGGGCTTGATGTTGATTCCGTTCATTGAAAACGTGAACAAGTTCCAAAACCCCTTCCGTCGTCCTTTGGCAACCACCGTATTCTTGTTTGGTACTGTGGTCACCCTGTGGTTGGGTATCGGCGCAACCTTCCCCATCGACACTTCGTTGACGCTGGGCCTGTTCTAATCTGTCGTTGAAGTCTGGTTAGGCTAGCTCACCGTTAAATAGCCCGTGTATGGGTTGAGATCTTGATAGACTCAGCCTGTTCACGGGCTTCGCTGTGTCTAACCAGAAGGATTACTGGAGCCCTAACGTCATCAAACTTATGTTGGCATGAGGAATTAGCGCCTAGGTTTGATGAATCACCGCTAGGGGTGGGACAATAGACCATGCTATTTTTCGTAAGTCGAGACAACCATGAGTATTCATCCTAGGCTGCAAGCTGCCTTTAGCGATCGCCGTGCGCTAAAGATTATCAGCGGATTGATGAACTTCGATGCATCACGGGTGCAGGCCGTTGTGCGCGCTGCCGACCAAGGCGGGGCTGATTTTGTAGACATTGCTGCCGATCCAGCTTTGATCCGGTTGGCGAAGCAAACGACAGCGCTACCTATCTGCGTGTCGGCGGTGGATGCAGAGGTCTTGGCGCAGGCCGTTGCGGCCGGGGCTGATGTAATCGAAATTGGTAACTTCGACGCTTTCTATGCCCAAGGACGACGGTTTGAAGCGGCGGAAGTATTGGAACTGACTCGGCAAACGCGATCGCTCTTGCCCACGGTGACCCTGTCAGTGACGGTGCCCCATATTCTCACCCTCGATCACCAGGTACAGCTTGCGGAAGACTTGGTGCAAGCTGGCGCAGATATCATTCAAACTGAGGGCGGTACCAGCAGCCAACCTAGCCATCCTGGAACGTTGGGCTTGATTGAAAAAGCTGCTCCTACCCTAGCAGCGGCCTATGAAATTTCTCGGGCGGTGTCGGTGCCGGTGATGTGTGCGTCGGGTCTATCCAACGTCACGGCTCCCATGGCGATCGCTGCCGGTGCGTCGGGGATTGGAGTTGGCTCTGCGGTCAATCAACTCAATAGTGACGTAGCGATGATTGCCGTTGTTCGTAGCCTTGCTGATGCTCTGAAAGCGGCGACCTCTGTGTCGCGGTTGTCCTAACGTTGGTTGGGATAGCGGTTATCGGTTGGGATAGCGGTCAATCCTGAACAGCCTCATTCTGGTTGTTCGTGACCATCCTTGGCGTGGGTGTCTATCTGGGAACAGCTCTCAGGACATCAAGTATCCCAAGAACATCGAGCAGCCCAGGGAGATGGATAACACCACAGGTTCGGAGACGACTTCGATGACCTGTGGTGTTGCCTGAGGTTGACTATTCACAACGACTCCTGATGGTCATAGGGTGGCTCACGCATGGTGGCAGGAAGGCCTAGGATGGCTGGGGGTTGATGAGGTCAAGCTGTGTAGATGGGGTCGATCTGGGTGGCGATCGCACCTGTTAGCAGCAGCACCTGAACCAGCCCTGCCCATCCCTAGGACTTTGCTTCATTGCGAGCTTGCCACGCTAGATCAAGGAGCTTCACCCAGCGCTTATGCACCTGTTTGGTAGTACATTTCAGGGTTTGAGCGATCGCTTGATCCGGGGTCTTGAGCTGTTTCAGCCGTAGAAGATGCTGCTGATCGGGGGTGAGGGTATCAACGAACGCATCCCAGTTCTGCTGCGCCATACCGAGATTTTGATCCAAATCTGCACCCAGCCACTGGTGGACGAGCTGCCAGCGGTGAGAGCGGGCAAATTTCTCGACGTGATACTTAAACCGCTGTTGTAGATAGTCCCGCTGACGGGGGGAGAGCTGCAGCACCTCATCAATTTCGGGGGCGGAGAGGTCTTGCAGTTTGAGCACCAGGTAGTCTACGCATTCCGACTGCCCTTGGGATTCTAGGTATTCCACCAGTTCGGCAATGATGCGATCGCGGAGGACAGAGTCCGACGGATCGGTGGTTTCAGCTACCATCTGTTCCCGCACCTGCTGCACCACCGGAGAGCGGCTGTAGGCTTCCGCTTCTTCACTACGACCCGATTCAATGGCAGCTTCCATATCCACGGAGGTTTCGAGGGGCTGGCGGTTGGCAAAGCCCTGGGCTCGCAACACCACCAATTGCTGATTCCGCCGTCCTGGTAAGTTAATGCGGCGCTTGGCATATTGTTCCGTAAACGCCATGTATTCCGCTA
Source organism: Leptolyngbya sp. CCY15150 (assembly GCF_016888135.1). NCBI lineage: Bacteria > Bacillati > Cyanobacteriota > Cyanophyceae > Leptolyngbyales > Leptolyngbyaceae > Leptolyngbya > Leptolyngbya sp. CCY15150. The sequence goes on along the minus strand of NZ_JACSWB010000292.1, from coordinate 56,784 downwards.
ATTCAATGCGAGTACGGGGGCTGTACTCAGCAGAGAGCTGGTTCTCGCGGCGAAAGGCCTTGAGCACCTCGATGTAGAAATTTTGTAGAAAGTCTTCAATGAGCGTGTAGCGACCCTGGAAACCCATGTGGGTGCGAGCGGGAGCAATGTGCCGATAGACCATCGCGCTCAGGTGGCTATGGAGTTCCACCCGACCTCGGCGAGATCCGAGTTTGTGATACGCCAAGCACTTTTGAATGCGGTGGCGGGCAAGGGTGAGTTGCCACGATCGCACCTGTCCAGACTGTTGAATGCGATCGCTCTTTTCACAAATGCGTTCAACTTCCACAGCAATGCGTTGCGCCACATCTCGCAAGCTTTTGGAAACTCCTCCGGTTTCTGCCTGAAGTTCTTGAATGAGGAGTTGTACAAACTCTGTGTGATTGTGGTCTACGGGGGCGGCACTGGGGGCAGATGAGGTAGCGTCAGGGGTAAGTTGGCGATCGCGGGTAGACTGAACGGGCGTTGGCGAGGGAGAGGTAGAAGAACCGTCAGAGTTAGGCGGTAGAGAGGCACGAAATTCGGTAGATTTAACGTTCATGGCTTAACCTTTTGGTGATGCACAAAGAGCAGGACAGAGGTCTATCCCTCTCTTCAATGACAGAAGCAGTTGAAGGTCGATTGACTATATCCTGACTGTATCGATTCAGACCTCATCTCAGGGAGCAGCATGTGGCACTCTTTGAGAGAGAACGACCTATGCACGATGACGTATCCCTACCGAGGTAGAGATAGCAAGTCATTGAACCCAGGTGAGAGCAACGATTGGGGGGCTGTTTGGAGCCACATAATCACCTCTGGTTAAAACCTGATGGGGACGATTTTTCTATAGGACAATCAAAGAACTGGTCAGGGTTTGCGGATTCCCAGCCCTCTGAGGTGAAGCCAGCTTGAATTCATCCATGGCTGACGTATGGGATACAGGGATAGGTGGATCGGGAGCATGGATTGTGTCCATCCTTTGCTCACGTTCTAGACCATCGATGTACTCCACGTCTGCCACTACGTCACATCTGAAACCCAGCTAGACGCAGCCTCCCAACCGAGCCCTTTGCGAACTACCGTCGGCTCATCGGTTAGGTCTAAGACGGTGGAGACCTTGTAGCTCATATCACCGCCATCATCAATGATGATGTCCACTAACCGATCGAGATGGTCAAAGAGTTCGGCCTGAGAAAGGATGCGATCGTCGGAACTGAACGCACTGAGCGCAGATGTAGACACCACTGGGTTGTCGAGCGCCGCAATCAGTGCCTGACAAATTGAGTTATTGGGCACTCGAATCCCGGTTGTCTTTCGTTTGGGGTTCATCACCAGCTTCGGGACAAGTTTTGTCGCTGGGAGCAAGAACGTGTAGGGCCCAGGAATTAGCCGTTTGATGATGCGATAGGCATGATCACTGACCCAAGCGTAATCAGAAATGTTGGATAACGACGGACATAAAAAGGTGAGCGGCTTCTCATTCGACAGTTGCTTAAGCTGGCGAACTCTTGCCACAGCAGACTTTACATTCAGATCACACCCGATCGCATAGACCGTATCTGTTGGATATAGCATCACAGCCCCACGTTTCAACGCATCCCTAATGCTCTCTATCCGTCGAGTTTGGGGTGTATCCGGATGAATTTCGTAGATGGTTGCCATGGGGAGCCTCTCAGGAATCATAGTGGCTTAGCGTCATCCATACTCTGTCCGCTGAAGCCCGCTAGTGTGATTATGCCAGCCTATTGGAACCCCATCCGAACAATTTAGGCCACTCTTCCTAGCATTCTTCTCAGCGGTGTTCTGGGCAATGGTCTCAGCGATATTCTCCTCGTTAATCACTCCCGCGCTCAAGCGAAGAGGATGCCCCGGCGGGATTTCAGAATGTCTGATCAGCAAACTCTTAGGCAAAGTCAATGACGCCTCTATCGGTGCTCTAAAGGATGGTCGTATCGATCAGTCTTACCTTAAGACCGATCTGTCCCGAAAAATGTCAGGAATCACCCTTGGCTCTTCTGTAGAGTTTTATACGCCCTTGGGGTCAAAGCCGCTCCAAAATCGTCATGAGATGAAGACGGCTGCGTAATAGTCACCCAATTTTTCAGACTTATAGAAGGGATTGAAGCTTCATGGGGACGCTGGATGCATGTACTAGAATCAACAGCTAGATCGTCTGTCTGGTTTTCTTAACCTTTGCATAGCATTAATCCTAATCTGGAACCTTCGGTGTTGTTACTTAATCCTGAATTAAGGGAATACTCAACGTAAGCGGTAAAGGCAGGTTGGGTGAGCGGAACCATTCCATGTCGTTCACGCCAGTGGGCGATCGCGCCTCCCAGAGCACCACCCTTAGGCTCTGTCTGCCGATGACAACTGCCAGCCCCGTTACTACCTGGAGCTACTGAGACGATCACTATGCCAGCAGAATCTTTCTACGCTGATACGCAATATGACGAGCCTGCCGAATCGACAGCCTTTGAGGTCGAGGGAGACGTAGACTTGGATGCTGAACAGCTTGAACGCGAACTGACTGACCTGGAGCAGGATGCTGCTGTTTCTCTACCGCTGCGGAAGGGAACGGTGCGCCGCACGACTGACCTGGTCCGTCTCTATCTTCAAGAAATTGGACGCGTGCGCCTTCTCGGTCGCGATGAGGAAGTATCAGAAGCCCAAAAGGTGCAGCGCTATATGAAGCTGCTGGCCCTCTGCCATGCTTCGGCCAAGAAAGACCCTGTCTTGCAAACCTATGTCAAGCTGATCAGCGATCGCGATCGCCTCACCTCCCACCTCGGGCATCGTCCGTCCCTAGAGCGCTGGGCGCTGACCACGGGGATTCCCCTAGAAGATCTCAAGCCGAGTTTGACCGCAGGTAAGCACCGCTGGGCCGAACTCGCTGACTTGACGGTGGAAGCTCTCGATCAAGCTCGGACAGACGGCACCCGCGCTAAGGATCACATGATCAAGGCCAACCTGCGCCTAGTGGTGTCGGTGGCGAAGAAATATCAAAACCGTGGGCTAGAGCTGCTGGATCTGATTCAAGAGGGCACCCTCGGCCTAGAGCGGGCAGTGGAAAAGTTTGATCCGACGAAGGGATATCGGTTTAGCACCTATGCCTACTGGTGGATTCGTCAGGGCATTACCCGAGCGATCGCCACCCAGAGCCGCACGATTCGCCTGCCGGTTCATATCACCGAAAAGCTGAACAAAATTAAAAAAGCCCAGCGCAAAATTTCCCAAGAAAAGGGACGCACGCCGGGGGTGGATGACATTGCAGCAGAGCTAGATATGTCGCCGGATCAGGTGCGAGAAGTGCTGTTGCGGGTGCCCCGTGCTGTTTCTCTCGAAACCAAGGTAGGCAAGGAGCGGGATACGGAACTGGGCGAACTCCTAGAAACCGACTGCATTTCGCCGGAAGAATTGCTGATGCGGGAGTCGCTACACCGCGATCTGCAGCAGCTCCTCGCTGACCTCACCAACCGGGAGCGGGACGTAATTCGGATGCGCTACGGTTTGGGCAATGATCATCCCTATTCCCTGGCAGAAATTGGTCGGGCGCTAGATCTATCCCGCGAACGGGTACGGCAGATTGAAGCCAAGGCCCTACAAAAACTGCGCCAGCCCAAGCGCCGCAATCGCATTCGTGATTATTTGGAGTCTCTCACCTAAGTCTCGATTCTGAGCAACTTGCTTGAGTCCCCTAGCTCACCCGCTAAGGGACTTTTTTTGTAGCGTATTGTGTAGCGCAGGTTGTTGACGTCAAACCGAGGAGGAGGCCGGGGCTGCACCAGAACGCGATCGCATCTCTAGGTACACCAACAGGGCATTAATATCGGCGGGGTTGACACCACCAATCCGCGAGGCTTGGCCGATCGTCAGAGGCTGCACCTTGGCCAGCTTTTCCCTTGCTTCCATGGATAGGGTTTGGATATCAAAGTAGTTCAAATCCTGAGGCAGGGGGCGCTGGGCCTGGCGAGATACTTGGTCAATTTGCTGCTGCTGCCGCTGGATATAGCCCGCATATTTGATATCAATTTCTACCCCTTCCTTTTCCTCTAGGCTGAGGTCGGGGTTGCCCAAGGCGTATTGCTCTAAGTCGCCATAGTGGAACTTAGGACGGCGCAGCAGGTCGGACAGAGTGATGGATCCTTTAATCGTCCATTGGTCAGTAGCGTTGGCTTGGCGCTGAGCTTCACAAATCGCTTGACCGACCGGGTCATGTTCTTTCAGCCGCGTGGCGTGCAGGCGCTCTTTCTCTGCGGCAATATTGGCTTGCTTACGGGTGAAATGCTCCCAGCGGCGATCGCTCACCAGCCCCAAATCGCGGCCCAGGGGAGTCAGACGCTGGTCGGCATTATCCGATCGCAAAATCAGCCGATATTCCGATCGCGAGGTGAGCATGCGGTAGGGTTCTCGCAGATCTTTGGTGCAAAGATCATCCATGAGAGTCCCCAAATAGCTTTGCTCCCGAGGGAAGATCACCAGCTCTTGGCCACGCACCAAGCGAGCGGCATTGATACCTGCCACAATGCCCTGGGCAGCGGCTTCTTCATAGCCGGTGGTGCCGTTGATCTGGCCTGCGCAGAACAGCCCCTCGATGGTTTTGGTCATCAAGGTGGGGTAGCACTGGGTGGCGGGCAGGTAGTCGTATTCCACCGCGTAGGCAGGACGCAGCATGGCGCAATCTTCTAGACCGGGGAGCGATCGCAGCATTTGCAGCTGTAGGGCTTCCGGCAACCCCGTGGAAAAGCCTTGGATATACAGCTCTGGAGTATTGCGCCCTTCCGGTTCGATGAAAATTTGGTGGGAGTCTTTATCGGCAAAGCGAACAATTTTGTCTTCAATGCTGGGGCAATAGCGCGGCCCTTTTGCATCCACCCAACCGCCATAGACGGGCGACAGGTGTAGGTTTTCGCGAATTAAACGATGGGTTTCCGCCGTGGTACGGGTTAGGTAGCAGCACATTTGCTCCCGTGCTACCCAGGCCTCAGGGTCAAAGCTAAACCAGCGCACATCATCGTCGCCCGGCTGGGGTTCTAGGCGATCCACATGGATGGTGCGGCGATCGACCCTGGCCGGCGTGCCGGTTTTCAGGCGGCCAGTTTCAAACCCCAGTTGATTCAGCGTTTCGGTGAGCCCCGTCGCGGCAAATTCCCCTGCTCGTCCGGCGGGCATAGACTTGTTGCCTACCCAAATCACGCCACCCAGGAAGGTGCCGGTGGTCAAAATTACCGCCTTGCACTGAAAGGCAACGCCAAAATAGGTTTGAACCCCGATCACCTCATCGTTGTCCCCGATCACCAAGTCCGTGACCATACTTTCCCGGATCGTCAGGTTGTCCTGATTCTCCACAATGGTCTTCATCACCGCCGCATATTCGCGCTTGTCGGTCTGGGCCCGCAGCGCCCAGACCGCTGGGCCTCGGGAGGAGTTCAGCACCCGTTTCTGGAGATAGGTGCGATCGGCCATTTTGCCAATTTCACCTCCCAGGGCATCCACCTCGTGGGCCAACTGAGACTTGGCCGGGCCACCCACAGCGGGGTTGCAGGGCTGCCAGGCAATCCGATCTAGGTTGAGGGTGAGCAAGAGGGTTTTACAGCCCAGACGAGCGGACGCTAGGGCCGCCTCACAACCCGCGTGACCAGCCCCCACCACCACCACTTCAAACGTATCCAAAAATTCAACCGCAGACGCAGGCGTAACCATAATTCAACCCAGACTTAGACCACTACGTGCCCTACCCATCGATAATCTAGAGCCGGTACCCCATGTCGTTGGGGTAAGCTCCGCGCAACCCACCATGTCCGCCGATCTAATCAGACATCATCTAGGGCTGACTCACTGATGAACCGACTAGGGATCACTAAGAGCTGCGCCTTGATCAAGATGGGATAACTACACGTCTTTATATTGTAAGCAGGATCGAGATCGAGGGCGAACCGGCTCAAAGCGCAACATGCCCTAGAGCCAGCCCTGTGACCAACATGCCAAACACCAAAAAGGGTTGGGCGCTAGCTTGGTATTTCACGTCGTTTTCCAGGGGAGCCCGCAGGAAATACATATCCTGGAAGGTGATTTGGGGAATGATCAGCAAGACCAGCAGCGTGGCATAGAGATTTTGGTGAATGCTAACCAAGTAGGCCGCGACACCTAGCTGGAAGATGTCGATCATCAAGACGCAGATCCAAGCGGCTGTGGTGACACCAAACATCACTGGCAGAGATTGCAGCCCTAGTTGGCGATCGCCCTCCACGCTCTTGAAATCATTGACAATAGCAATACCTAGCCCTGAAAGACTGTAGAACAGGGTGAGTACCACAATCGTGGGCGTCAGGGTACCAAACAGGGCGTGACCTGCGCACCAGGGTAGGGCAATGTAGCTTGCGCCTAGGGCGTAGTTGCCCAGCCAGCCATTTTTCTTCAGCTTTAGGGGCGGTGCGGAATAGATATAGGACAAAAATGAGCCGCCCGCTGCCAGCGCTGTCAGGATAGGGAAGGTGTGACCTGCCCACAGATCTAGGGCATAGGAAACAGCAATCCCGGCAATCAGCAGCACCCAGACCTGGGTAAGCACCTGGGGAATGGAAATGGCACCGGAGGGAATGGGGCGGTAGGGTTCATTGATGGCGTCAATGTCGCGATCGTAGAAATCGTTGATAGTCTGCGTATAACCAGCCAGCAACGGGCCAGACATGAGCATACAGGCCGCTGCCACCAGCACATGCTCTAGACTCCACACATAGCCACCGGAGGAAGCCGCTCCGCAGACCACCCCCCAGATCAGGGGAATCCACGTGATAGGCTTCATCAACTGCAGGCGGATCTTCCAAATGGAGGTTTCACCCGCGTCAGCTCCTTTCATGCCCAGCAGTTGCCGTGCCTTACCGCTGCCGGTAGACTCAGGGGCGATCGCCTCGGGGGTGGGGGTAGGCTGAGGGAGGTCAGAAGGAGATGGATTAGACATAGGTAGCATCTAGCTCGGATGGATAAAGCCGAAACGAATGGGAGTAGGTGTGGGCCAGGGGCCCTTGTGACTTGCCTGTACTAGAAGCGCGTGGGTGTCCACCGCTGGGCGTCTAGCCGTAGCATCCTTAACTAGCCTAAAGGACGATCGCTTGAAACAACAGCCTTGCGGATCAAAATCTGCAAGGATTTGGGAAATTCCTCGCTAGGATAAGGCTAGGGTTTCTAAAAGACAAGTTAGGCCTGTTGTTTCATTGCACTGAATCATGTCGGATGCTTCTTCCCTCCGCGATCGCTACTGTGAATTGATTGACCATATTACCAACCTGACGCTCAAGGGCAAAATTCGCTCCAAAGAACAGGTGTATCAGCTTCTCAACGATGGCGTCGAGGGGGGAACCGGTGAACTTTTTGACCGTTGCCTGGGCGATCGCTTGGCAGGCATGAAGCGGCAAACCGAAACCCAAACCGATGAACTCCAGCACGCCAAAGCCCTCCGCAGTCTACGCGCCCTGAAGACGATTCAAGGTGAGTGGGATCGATGGCAGCAAGACCATCAGGCCGATCGCACCCTGGAGGCGGCAGTGCAGTCTATTTTGCTGGCCGAGGGCGATCGGCTGATGGCGCTGTTAATGGCTCTTGATCCCAACCAGCCGCAGCCTCTACGCATGGGGCAATGGCAAGATTTGGCTCGGCGGTTAGTGGCCCAGGCTGAGACCTCGGACGCAGATGCTCTGGATCCAGCGGTTTCCTTGACGGCTCTGGCCCAAGGCATTCACCAGGGAATTGCCTCTTGGCAACGCATTGAACCCCATTTAGTCAGTTGGATCTACGACCAAGGTCGCTCGATTGGCTTTGAAGGAGCAGGGCAGCGCGGGCCATGGGTGCTGTGGAGTCAGCAGGTCAAACGACCGATCCCCCAAGCGTTATTTGAAGCCTTATCCCTAGGGCGATCGCTCTCGGAATGGGCAGAACATCCCACCCAGACCACGGGGCAGAGTCTAGAGATCCAGGCGGCCGACTGGATAGAACTGGCGATTTTGCTGCGTTGTTTGCAGCAGGGTCTGGTCACCTGGTTTGACAAACTGGTGTACGACTCGAAGGTGGGGGCGAAGCTATCCCGTTCAACCTACCTGGTGTTTGCGTTGGTCTGGGCCCAGTTAGCCATGGGTCTGCAGCGGCAAACGGTGCATCCTACCCTCAGCCAGATGTTTGCCAAAACCTGTCTGCAGGCAGGGCTACAGATCCTTCGAGCCTTTGCCCAACGGGATTATTTCCCGCTCTACGGCGGCATTTTTGTGTCCTTTTCGGGGCAATATTTAGCCGACACCCTCAGCTATCTCGACCTGCCGCTGCAGCAGGCGGAAGGCACCCAGGAAAAGGCCCGCATCCTCACCCTGTTGGGCTATTCGTCCCTCGTGTTGGGGCAGCGCGATCGCGCCCTTGGGTTCTACAATCAAGCCCTAGAAATTGCCCAAGCGGCCGGCGATCGCCCCTGCCAAATTGCCGTCCTCAATCACCTCAGCCGTCTCGATGTGGGTAACCAGCAGTATGGCCCAGCCATTGGACGTGCCCAGCGGGCCTTGATCCTCAGCCGGGAAGCCGGCGATCGCCCCGGTGAAGCCAATGCCTTGGCCAATCTTGGGTTTAGTGAAGTCTTTGAAGCCCAGCAGCGGGAAGAAGCCGACCCCGACTACTACGAATCGGCTATCGATCGCCTGCAGCAGGGATTGCAGCTAGCAGAACGGTTGGGCGATCGCCAAAGCCAGGCTCTTTGCTTGAGTAGTTTGGGTATTGCCCATGTGGTGATCGAAGCGCCCCAGCAAGCGATCGCATTTTTGGAAGGCGGTATCCATGCCTCTCAATTTACGGGGGATCTCTTTTTACAAGGCACCAACTTGGCCTACCTCGCGGAAGCCCATTACCAGCTCCATCATCTAGAAGCGGCTGTGTATGCGGGGGCCCTGGGCATGTATCTGCTGCACCAAATGGCCTCCTCAAGCTGGCGGCAACCGGCTGGGCTGTTGCAGATCATTCAAGGCAAGCTAGGGGAAGGGCCGGTGAAGGCAGTTTTAGAACAACAGCGCTCTAAGCTCATCGCGGTCATTGGCGTAGACGGCTATGACTACTTGCCCACCCTCATGTCTCAGAATCCGCCCCAGGTCTAGAACTCCTGCCGTGGAACGTGCCCCTTCAGGAACTGGCACAGCCCCCCCCCGTCTATAAAGGTAGTCACCGTAGGATCAATGTAGTTCAACCCAACAACTCAACGTAGCTGTTGAACGAACAACAAGACCTGCGACATTTGGGTAGGAGGTGCTAACTCATGAAACGCTGGATGAATTGGATGATTATGCCAACGCTGGCCGTCTTGGTCGGCGCGATCGCTCCCTCTGCCCAAGCAGACGTGGCCACGCCCCTCAGCAGCCCGGTCACCCGTAGCGGTAACGTCACGGTGAACGCCAACGGCGCACAGTCTGGAGCCTGTGGCCTTGTTTCAGATCAACCGGTTGAGGTGATTCGGGTCACTGAACCCTTTGCCTCTTTGCAGTTCACTGTAGATAGCGATCGCAACGCAACCTTGTGGATTACCGGCAACGGTCAAAACCAATGTCTATTTGCAGATAGCTTTTCCGATGGGCTCATTAGCCTACCGGGTGTATGGGATGCAGGAGCCTACAATGTCTACGTGGGCAACCGCAACCCTGGCAGCTACACCTACGAACTTACTATTGCTCCGTAGCGACCAAGGTGATGTCCACCAAGGCGCTCGACACCGCTCATCATAAAACTTGTTCCTGTTCTAGATAGTTCCCTACGTTACATCTGCTAGACAGGAACCCATTTTGAATGACCAGCAACCCCTCTCCCTGCTTCTATTTCGGAGAGGGGTTTTTCTTTGGAGATGGACTTGCTATGGAGACAGGTCAGTTCCAGGGACTACGCTGGCCGAGCGAAGCCGTGTGAAACGTCTCCCGAAGGGAGAAAGCCAGAGCCCAACTATGATTCCACTGCAGCGGACTAATGAGGTTCAACCCAGTTGGGAATGTAGCGCCAAGCTGTGTCTAACAGGCGATCGCTCTCGGCATGGTGGGGGTCACGCTCAGCCACAAGGGACCAAAATGCGGCGGAATGATTCATCTCCAGCGTATGGCAAAGCTCATGGATCAACACAGAGCCTACTAACTGCGGCGGCAAGAACAAGAGCTTATCGTTGAGGCTTATGTTGCGCTGGCTAGAGCAACTGCCCCATCGAGTCTTTTGCCGTCGCACGGATATAGTTTGAATTGGTAGATCTTGCTCTTGGCTGATCCGAAGGAGCCAGGGAATGAGGATAGCCTTCGCCTGCTGACGCAGCCATGCCCGTAAAGCCTGCTGGCAGATGGCCACATCATCGACGGGCCCCGTGAGGGTGAGGATGCGATCGCCGGTCATCGTCAGGGTGATGGCATGACTGGCTTGATGGCAGTATTGGACAGACCAATGGTGATCAACCGACCGAAAATGAATCTCTGTGGGACAAGGATCATCGGATTCTAGGGACAGAGCTAGGCGTTCTGCCTGCAGCCGATTGAGAGTTTTGGTGATCCAACCCTGTCGCTTTGCCAAAATCTCAGACAGGTGGTGACGGTCAAAGTTGGGTGGCACAACGACCTCCACACTGCCATGGGGAGATACCTTAATGTTGACGTACTTAGCGCGGCGGCTCTCACGAATTTGGTAGGACGTTAACGTCATAGAACCGGCGTAGACGAAGGATGCATGATGATTAGATGTCCCATAGTCTTGGCTGTCTCTATCCTAGGTGGGGATTCCTAGATGGGGATGGATCTCTAAAAAATCTAAGAGAAGCTTTTGGTGAACCTCGCCCAGGGAACAGGTTTGTTGGGCCACGGCCGAATAGCGATCGCCTCGGCGAATATCCTCTGGTGAGAGCAAACCTAGATCCCAGCCTTCATTGAGTTGAAGTGCTTCTAGGGGCACTGTCAATGGCCCATGATAAACAAATCGATGCACCTGCTCATCCCCCCATTGTCGAAATAAGGTGACCTCGGGGGGCGCATAGCCAATTTCTTCCATGAGTTCTCGCCGTAGCCCCGTTTCTGGATCTTCTGTGCCCTCTAGATGCCCGCCAAAAAAGGCCCAGCATTTGGGATAGAGAATACCCGGTGTATCGTCCCGGAGCTGCATCAAATACTGTCCGTCTTGATGTAAAATTGCCACCGCCACTTGAACAGGATGCCTAGCCATACTCTGCCATCCTTATGCCAGAACCACAGGAGCGCGATCGCGTCTCATGGTCTAGGATATCGTTTCCCAGGCTAGATGGGGATGGATGGTGAATCTCAATGGGTGAATCTCAATGGGTGATGTTGCTGATGGGGTAAGGATGATGGCTTTCACTGTAGGATGACAAGCTCTCGTCACCCTGCGCTTGGGCAGTGTCAACTGGAGCGGTGCTGATGGCTCTGGAGCTAAGATGGTGGGCGTTTGTATCGATGGATGGTGGCGTTAGCTAAATCGGTGATCTCTGACAGGCTGATGCTAAATCGGCAGGTCATCGCGTCAGCAGCCCCCAGCTTCTTTGGGGATTCAGATGCCAGCTAGGAACCTCAGGAGCCCTAAACGGCGTGCTTGAAGAGGGTATCGAGGTAAACTCGGGCAGCCCGCCGATAGGAGCGCGTGGCGTCGGGAGTAGTGGTCTGGCTATTCTGCAACAAAAACAGCGATAGAGCAGCGGAAAACACTCGATCTTGATCCCATTCTGGATGGTTGTCTAGATAGCCTTGAAGAGACTCGTGCAGATCTTCAGGGATTTCTGCCAAGATGCTGACGCTTGCGTTCATGAGAACCTCTACTCTTTCATGGTGGTGAACGATTGGACGAGACTAGATCTGCTTTCAGCGGCGATCGTGATGACAGCTAAAAGCCGCGCCAAACTAGCTTCAGTGCCTATCCCCTCTCCGCAGCTTACCCAAGGTAGCCCGGAGAATCAGACAATCAAGCCAGAGCGCATTCATCAAGGTAGGCATCATTGTGCGCTAGGAGGGGGTGGGGTTGTCAATGTTGCAGATGCCCACGGATCGAGATGGCGCTCAGGAGGCTCTACAAAGGAATGCGGGTTTGAGGGACTTTTTTGTTACATTGCTTTACAAATAGCCCTGGGGTTCTCAGGCATGTTCCAGCCAGCCCTGGATCCCCGCCTAAATTCGCAATCGCTTGGTATGCCGTTACACCCTGTGGAAAACAGCATAAGCTTTGTGGAAAACTTTTGGCAACCCTGTGGAAAACTTTGGACTTCCTTGGGAAAAAATGCTGTAATCAATAAGAATTGTAACGATTAGGGAAAAGTAATAAAAATTACGCTTTGGGGGAGCAGAAGCTAGAAAAATTCATCAACGTCTCGGATGGCTAGGGGGTGGCTGGGGGCGATCGCCTGTTCTCCTGTCCCATAAGGTGAAGCAAGGTTGATGTCTGAAACGCCAGCGATCGCCCCCCAACTAGGGTGAAATCATTGGCAACCTTTTGTTGGAACAGACAGAATGGACAAGAGGTTCCTTAGCAGGCAGTTATGCGAGATAGTATCGAACGACTTACGCAAAACCTAGGGCAAACGATCGTCGGTAAAACAACCGCCATCCGTTTGGTGTTGGTGGCCTTATTTTCTGGCGGTCATGCCCTATTGGAAGATGTCCCAGGGGTTGGCAAGACGCTGCTGGCTAAATCCTTAGCCCGATCGATTGACGGCAAATTTCAGCGCATTCAATGCACGCCGGATCTACTGCCGTCTGATGTGACGGGGATTAACATTTGGAACCGGCGCAGCGAAGAGTTTGAATTTTTGCCAGGGCCCGTGTTTTCCAATGTTTTGTTGGTAGACGAAATTAACCGAGCAACGCCCCGCACCCAGTCGGCCTTGCTAGAGGTGATGGAAGAACAACAGGTGACCCTTGATGGGCGATCGCGGCAGGTGCTTCGCCCATTTTTTGTGATCGCTACTCAAAATCCCGTGGAATATCAGGGCACATTTCCGCTGCCCGAGGCCCAGATGGATCGCTTCATGGTCTCTCTGAGCTTGGGGTATCCTGACGAAGACGAAGAACTCCAGATGCTGCAGCGTCTTCAGGGGGGTAAAACCTTGGATGACCTGCGCCCCTGTTTCTCGCTGGAGGAGATTGAGGAGTTGCGATCGCTCTGTCAGCAAGTGCGAGTAGAGCTGCCGTTGCAGAAGTATATTTTGGAACTCGTCCGGGCCACGCGCCAAGATGAAGAAATTCGTCTTGGGGTGAGTCCCCGTGGCAGCGTGGCGCTCCATCGGACAGCACAAACCCTCGCCTACCTAGATGGACGAGACTACGCTACCCCTGATGATGTCAAGCTTTTGGCTCCTTATGTGCTAGCTCATCGTCTGATCCCTACCAGTGGTCGTCATGCCAAGGCCATTGTTCAACGCTTAGTCGAAACGGTGGCCATCCCATAGCCGGATGAACGGCTAATGCGGAGAAAATGTCAAGCTTATATGTGCTGAATATTTCTCAGTAAGTTGGCTGGGTTGGGGGCAAGATTCCGTTTTTTCCAAGAGGCTCAAGGGTAGGTGTGTTGTAGACAATCGGAGCAATCGTTTGTTGCTCAGGATTGCATCTACCTCATGTTTTATCGACATCATTGCGGTCGGCCTGCTCGGGTCTGTCCAGCATCACGGCTGACTGCCAGCCAAGGCTTCACCCTGTTAGAAATCATGGTGATTCTACTCGTCATGGGCTTGGTGTCCGCGATCGCTCTCCCCGGTTGGGTAGCCTTTCAGCAAAATCTTGTGCTCGCCAAGTCTCAGGATCAGGCGTTTTTGATGATGCGCCAAGCTCAGCAGGAAGCCACGCGCAACCGAGGACGTTGGCAGGCTAGTTTTCGTGAAGTGAATGGTACCGTGCAAGCGGCGGTGCATCCCATCCATACCTTGCCTGCCCAAGCCCAGTGGCAGCCCCTGTCATCGCAGGTGGCGATCGATCCCACCCGCACTACGCTGCTGCGCAGCCAAGGAGTATACCGGGTGCAGTTCAACCACAAAGGGAATGTGAATGGACAATTGGGGCGGCTAACCTTGATGCGGCAGGATGGCAGTCGCATGAGGCGCTGTGTGGTGGTGTCTACGCTGTTGGGTGTCCTGCGCAAAAATATTGAACGGTCTAGCAGCGATCGCACTTGTTCTCCTGCCCGGCTCACTCCCTAGGAATTCATGTGATCTACATCACTCTTCCCTGAAGCCCTTAGGACGATTTTTTGACTGCCACATGGTCGTCAACAGAGGGTGATCGCTCCTCCATAATCAAGGCAGCGATCGCCTGTCCCATCGCAATCTGGGCGGAGTTGAGCCTAGCGTCTCAAGGCAGATAGTTGGGATGGCGGCAAATCTTCACTCCTGAAAGCCCCGTGATACTATCTGAGGGAAGCATCGATACAATCAGCGGTCATTCATACGTAAGGCCTATGCCATGGAGTGGCGTCTTTCCTCGGGCTCTGGTCATCCTCCTTGTCCCTTTGCCCACGACCGAAGCCCCATCATCAGCCCCTAGAATTGCTCCTTGTTGTGAACTATCCCTGACTTGTGCGATCGCCCTTGACCCCAATGCCCTAGGAGAAGACAGGAGTGCAAGACCCTACAGCCAATGGCTCCCTTTGCTATGAATCTGCGTCGCCACAACGAGGGCAATCCGCTGATCCCATCAGGGTTGGCGTGATTGGGGTTGGCAACATGGGGCAACACCATACCCGTGTGCTCAGCTTGTTGAAAGATGTGACGCTAGCGGGGATTTCAGATATTGATGTCGAGCGCGGCATTGATACCGCCAGCAAATACCGGGTACGGTTTTTTGAACATTATCAAGACCTGTTAGAGCATGTAGATGCGGTTTGTATCGCTGTTCCCACCCGTCTACACCATGCGGTGGGCATGGCTTGCCTCCAAGCAGGGGTGCATGTGCTGATTGAAAAACCGATCGCCGCCAATATTGCTGAGGCTGAATCTTTAGTCAATGCCGCTGCTGAAGCCCGGGCGATTTTGCAGGTAGGACATATTGAGCGCTTTAATCCTGCCTTTCAAGAACTCAGCAAGGTTCTAAAAACCGACAGAATTTTGGCCCTAGAAGCCCATCGCATGAGCCCCTATTCCCATCGAGCCAATGATGTCTCGGTGGTGCTCGATCTGATGATTCACGATATCGATCTTTTGCTAGAACTAGCTGGAGCCCCGGTGGAAAAACTCACGGCAACCGGTAGCCGTACCACCAACTCCCACCACTTAGACTATGTCACCGCCACCCTAGGCTTTGCTAATGGCGTTGTTGCCACCCTCACAGCCAGCAAAGTCACCCATCGCAAGATTCGTCAGATTGCCGCTCACTGCCAGCACTCCCTCACCGAAGCCGATTTTCTCAACAATGCCATCCTCATTCATCGGCAGACTACGGCTAATTGCTCAACGGACTATGGGCAAGTGCTCTATCGGCAAGATGGCTTAATTGAGAAAGTTCATACCAGCAATATCGAGCCGCTCCATGCCGAGCTAGAACATTTTGTCACCTGTGTGCGCGGCGGCGATCAGCCCTCGGTGGGCGGGCAACAGGCCCTCAAGGCCCTGCGTCTTGCTAGCCTGATTGAGCAAATTGCTTCCGATGATCACCAAGCTTGGTACCAACTTAGTCCAGAATTGCTATACGTTTAGCTTGGATAGGGAAAAGCGTACCTGTGGCGATCGCCCACATTTGGCTAACAACTGAATGAGATTTGGAAAATCAGTTTCGCGATTGCAGTCTAGTGGGTTATCATAGTCTTCCTAGGGCTGGGTTGCTCACTAGACTGAATGTCTGTCTTGGCCATGACCTTGCATGAAACGAATGCAAGGACGGCAAACCGTGGATGCACTGTTCAAGACTTTGACCCTATCGTTTACGGAGAAAAACACTGGGATAAAACTAGCATGGTCAATCAGAAAACACCAGATATCGGTTTTACACACGAAGATTTTGCGGCACTCCTTGATAAGTATGACTATCATTTCAGCCCCGGCGATATTGTGGCTGGAACGGTTTTCAGCCTAGAGCCAAGAGGTGCTCTGATTGACATTGGTGCTAAAACAGCGGCCTATATTCCGATTCAAGAGATGTCAATCAATCGCATTGAAACCCCTGAAGAGGTGTTGCAATCGAATGAAACTCGCGAATTCTTCATTTTGACGGATGAAAATGAAGACGGTCAGCTAACACTGTCGATCCGACGTATTGAATACATGCGAGCCTGGGAGCGGGTTCGTCAGCTTCAAGCGGAAGATGCCACAGTACGCTCCAGTGTCTTTGCAACCAACCGAGGGGGTGCGCTGGTTCGCATCGAAGGTCTGCGCGGATTTATTCCAGGCTCTCACATCAGCACTCGTAAGCCGAAGGAAGACTTGGTGGCGGAAGAATTGCCGCTGAAGTTCTTAGAGGTTGATGAAGATCGCAACCGCCTTGTGCTCAGTCATCGTCGCGCCTTAGTTGAGCGCAAGATGAACCGCCTCGAAGTTGGCGAAGTTGTCATCGGTACAGTTCGTGGCTTGAAACCCTACGGTGCCTTTATTGATATTGGCGGCGTCAGCGGACTACTCCACATCTCTGAAATTTCCCACGATCACATTGATACTCCCCATAGTGTCTTCAATGTGAACGATGAAATTAAGGTCATGATCATTGACCTAGATGCTGAGCGCGGTCGGATTTCTCTGTCCACCAAGCAGCTTGAGCCAGATCCCGGTGATATGGTGAAGAATCCGTCTCTCGTCTATGACAAGGCAGAAGAGATGGCTGCTCGCTACCGTGAACAGGTGATGGGTCTAGGACAACCTAGTGCAGAAGAACCCGTCGTCGAGGAAGAAGACGTGGCCACTGAGCCCGTTGCGGTTGAAGAAGAGCCTGCTCTCGCCGTTGAAGACTAAGCTATAGCCGCAGGGATGGTATCGAAGGGCGCGATCGCTCTTCCATCCCCATTGGGCTATTTGCACCATGATTCATCTGAATACTCGGCTGATCGTCTCTTTGGAGTGGTCAGTCGGGTATTTTTTTTGCGATCGCTGCTGTCCACAACCTGAGGAACTAGACCCGATCGACAACCCTGCAGATCAATTATGGAAGTTCCTCGGTGAGGCGATCTAAAACCGATTGGGCAAAGAGGGCAGCTTGGGTGCGATCGCGAAGCTCCAGGCGTGACAGGATATGGGTGACGTGATTTTTGACCGTGCCTTCCGAAATATAGAGCTGCTGGGCAATTTCTCGGTTGCTTGCTCCCTGGGCAATCAGCCGCAACACATCCCGCTCTCGGTGGGTGAGATCTTGAAAACCTGGGGGGAGATCTGGGGATTTGGGAGCAGGCGAGGTTAAATCGGCCATCATTTTTTGCAAAATACCAGGACTGAACTGGCTATAGCCTTTGTGGATGGCTCGAATGGCGATCGCCAGCTCTTCTGATGGCGTATCTTTGAGCAAATAGCCCACCGCTCCGTTTTGGATGGCTGCGGTGACATATTGATCGTCATCAAAGGTTGTGAGTACCAAGACCTTGGTCGTAGGTAGCTGGTGATGGATCTGGGCCGTTGCTGCCACCCCATCCATCACCGGCATTCGAATATCCATGAGCACCACATCCGGCTTGAGATATAGGGCTTGCTGGACGGCTGCCTGCCCTGTGGCCGCTTCGCCCACAATGACGAGATCGGGCTCTAGCTCCAGCAAAACCTTGAGCCCTTGGCGCAGGAGGGGTTGATCATCAGCTAAGAGAATACAAATTTTGTTCATGGTGAATCTGAAGGGGTAGCAATGCTTCTCGCGACCATCAAGCCTTTGAAGATGCCCCTTGCCCTGGGAGACCGTAGGGAATCTGAACGGTAATGCAGCATCCTTGCTGGGGAGCACTGGTGATCACAAAGGTGCCGTCTAGGGCTAGGGATCGCTCCCGCATACCTTGAAGGCCAAAGCCGGTTTGGTTGTAGTCAGGATCAAAGCCTTGACCATTGTCGCGAATTTGCAGGGTCACGTTCGTAGAGGTACTGCGGAGGTCGAGGGCGATCGCTGAGGCTTGAGCATGTTTCCACACATTGGTTAGTGCTTCTTGGGCAATGCGATACAGGACAGTCTGAACAGGTGCAGGAATAGGCGCATCAAGCTGCATCTGGAAGGTGGGTTGAATGCCCACCGTTTGCTGCGTTGTTTTGAGCAGGGCGGCGATCGCCTCCTCCAACGACTGCTGAGCTAGGGGATCGCGGCGAATGGCTGCCACCGATTGACGAACATCCTGCAGGCTGGTGGAACCGAGGCGCTTGGCCTCCTGTAAGAACTGTTGGGCTTGGGGCGGATCGCGCTGCCAGAGCTTAATGGCTCCTTCGAGCTGAATATTCAGAGCGGTGAGGGAATGCCCTAGGGAGTCGTGGATATCCCGAGCGATGCGATTGCGTTCCTGGGTCATGGCCAGATCTTCCACCTGCAGGGCATAGTCTCGCAGGCGTTGATTAGCAAGCACCAACTGTTCTCGACTGTGGCGCTCGGCCAAGAGAGCATTCACCATCAGCAAGACAAAGAGTAGCACCAGGGCAAAGAGCACCATGATCGTCAGAGATGCCGTGCCCAGCAAACCACGAATCCGTTCTTGCCCCCGCAAGGGCAAATCTAGTTGTCCTAAACGCAGATGCAACAGGGCTGCAAATAACCCGTAGGCCAGACCACTGACGATCAACCGTCCTTGAATGGAAAACATCAAGCAACTGCGGATGATCACCACCAGGTAGAGCAGCGGAAACAGCCGCATTCGATGGAAACTCATGCTGGGTGTGAGCAGGATCAGACCAAATTCAAGGGCGGTATAGGCAATTTTTACCCAAGGACGGGCGGGCAAGCGAATCCCCATTAGGCCAAATATCAAAGTGCTGACTAAACCTAGGAGAGACGGTGATCCGTGCCCGTGCCCATGGGATGGGGCCATCTGGCTGAAAAGGGCGATCGCCACTAATCCCCACTCTAGGAACAACAAAAAGCGGAACGGATGGTTGCGGAGGTGAATGGCTTGCGACATCTGAGATTAAGGCAGCTTAGCTGAGGGTAGACAAGGAGACTCCTAGACGTAGACAACTGGGTATTCCCGGAGCCATCCTTCTGGATCGGTCACAGCGCATTGTTCTGACCAATCCTTGATCTCAGGTGTAGCGTAGGTTTGCCGCTAGGATCTATGACGTTTTTCCTAGTGCGATCGTGACGTTGGACAGACGACGGTTTGCCAGGGGAGTTTTTAAGATCAAGGTATCTCAGCTAGACAGGGTTGTGATTTTCAATAGTGTAAGCATTTGGAGAAGGATGATGATTCGTCCCAAAGTATGGATAATTGCTAGTTTAATCGGTGTGGTCGGGCTAGGGGGCACGGCGGCGATCGCTCAGCGCCCAGGTGGTGGCCCAGGTGATGGTATGGGACATGGAGGTGGGCCAGGACTCCTGAGTCCTTATCATGCTGAGGTTGTAGAGCAGTTAGATCTATCTGCCGATCAGCAGGCTGATATTGAGGCCCTGCGCTCTCAAGTGCGCACCCAAGTGGAAGCCGTGCTCACACCTGATCAACAAACACAACTGAGCACAGCATTTGATAGCGGTGAAGTTTTTGGCGTCCTTCGCGATCTGGATTTAGATGCCGACCAGCGGGATCAGCTTCGATCCATTATGGGGGCAGCCCATGATCAGGCGTCCACTATCCTCACGGATGCTCAACGGGATGAATTGCGCACGATGATGCGCGATCGCATGGGCAATCATCAAGGGCAGCGTCGCGATCGCCATCGTGATGGATCCTGCTCAGAGGGTGAAGGACGGCCGCGCAATCAAAGCAGTCAAATGGGCCAATAAACGTCGAGGCTGAGCGCGATCGCATCTTGATCTGAAGCAACTCTAAATTTGAAGCGAATCTGAATCTATGGGCAAACCTGGCCGGGTTTGTCCATTTTTCATGATAGAAAGCGAAACGTCAGGAGAGAGTCCTCTAGCCCCTGGGATAGAGGGCTATACAACCGCTCGATCGAAGACAGCATGGGCGATCGCCCTTCGCGACAGCGATCCTAGATTACGCGATCATGCGGATTGACAGCGGCAATATCCATAAAAAGGGGATATAAAGATCAGCAACATGGCTGAATAAAATCATAGACTTGATGCAACGCTTCTGCTCTATTGGTCGCTAAGGTGGAGAGACCATTCCTGAACAGTCTTCATGGGCAATGCCCGCCCTCCCCTCTAGCTCCAAGATCTGATTTGGGGCAAGCTAGATTGGGAACCTGTGAAGTCTACCTGTCATCCCGTCGTCACTCACCAAGTCAACTCCCTTCAAGCAGATGGGATTACCATGGATGTTGAGATTGCGTGATAGATGTCGGCAAGCATTATGTCGGCGATCGCATCATGCTCAACCCTAGTCTGTTTCGATAGTTTGCATAGTCTTCCCGCTCGGAAAAGCAATTTTCATGATTAGATTTGCTACGCTGGTGGGTGAGGTTAACGGCCATAGAGCGTCGGCAGCGCTAGAATCGGTTTAGTCCGTGTTCCTGAAGCGTGAATTGACCGACTTTATAAAGGGTCTACACCTCAGCCACAGTTATCGATCGTGGCATTGAGAATGCAAGAGCGGATAACGATATAGACTCTGTTGGCGCAAAGAGAGGCGATCGCCTCGATCTGAGTCTGGCCCATGGGTCAGTCCAGTGAAATGCACGATTTTTAATTGACGATAAGCGATTTACGTTCAGAATTAACGCTGATAGTTTTGATTTAAGGAGCATGAGGAGCACGGCATGACTCAGGCTAACAACGTACTTGAAACGATTGAACAGCCAGCCAATGAGCTAGATCTCCTACTGGGTGGAGAGCAAGAAAGCGATGGCATGTATGACGAACCAGACGAGGAGGATACGAAGGTCGCCAAGGGTAAGACCACTCGTCGTCGCACCCAGTCTAAGAAAAAGCACTACACCGAAGACTCGATTCGGCTGTATCTGCAAGAAATTGGACGCATTCGTCTACTGCGGGCTGATGAAGAAATTGAGTTGGCACGTAAAATTGCTGACCTGCTAGAGCTAGAGCGTATTCGCGAAAAGCTGACCGATGAGCTAGCTCGCGAACCGGCTGATGCTGAATGGGCAGAAGCGGTTAACATGGAACTTCCCAAGTTCCGCTACCGGCTACACCTTGGACGACGTGCCAAGGACAAGATGGTGCAATCGAACCTACGACTCGTGGTGTCGATCGCCAAGAAATATATGAACCGAGGCCTATCATTTCAGGATCTGATCCAAGAAGGTAGCTTGGGGTTGATTCGGGCCGCTGAGAAGTTTGATCACGAAAAGGGATACAAATTCTCGACCTATGCCACTTGGTGGATTCGGCAGGCGATCACAAGGGCGATCGCGGATCAGTCGAGAACCATTCGTCTTCCTGTTCACCTATACGAGACCATTTCTCGCATAAAGAAAACCACGAAGCTGCTGTCTCAGGAAATGGGACGCAAGCCAACGGAGGAAGAGATCGCCACTCGCATGGAAATGACCATCGAGAAGCTGCGGTTTATTGCCAAGTCTGCTCAGCTTCCCATCTCTTTGGAAACACCCATTGGTAAGGAAGAAGACTCTCGTTTGGGTGACTTTATTGAGTCTGATGGTGAGACCCCAGAGGATCAGGTTTCCAAGAGTCTCCTGCGGGAAGATCTAGAGGGTGTTTTGGGTACCCTCAGCCCTCGGGAGCGCGATGTGCTGCGTCTTCGCTATGGGCTGGATGATGGCCGAATGAAGACCCTAGAGGAAATCGGTCAAATCTTCAACGTAACTCGGGAGCGCATTCGCCAAATCGAGGCGAAGGCCCTGCGGAAACTCCGCCACCCCAATCGCAACAGCGTCTTGAAGGAATATATCCGTTAGTCATCCATGACTGGACGAGGGGAAGCTAGGCTTCCTCTCGGATCCCAGATTGACCTACCCAGCCCGGTAGGTTTTTTTGTCCCGATTTATCTGGTTTCTGGGCAGTTCTACGACCCTTGCTGAGGATGTCGTTTAGGATGGAACAATTGGACTACCTTTCTCCGCTAGCTTAACGTCCCCCTGGTATGGCAACTTCAAAACTCAGACAGCTTGGTGCCTATCTGCACCCCTATTGGCAAAAATCAGCCTTGGGTGTAGGAGCATTATTCATCGTCAATGCGATTGGGGCCTATATTCCCCAGCTCATTAAAAATGGCATTGATGAATTACAGGTCACCTTTAGTTTCGATCGCGTCGTCTTTTACGCTGTCCTAACGCTCGTGCTAGCCACCTTTATGTGGGGGGTGCGGATGGTGTCGCGCATCACCCTGTTTGGCGTGGGTCGGCAGGTGGAATTTGATCTGAAGCAGCGTATTTTCAATCATCTACTCACCCTAGAGCCCAGCTATTTTTCTCGCAATCCGGCCGGCGATCTGATCAGCCGTTCCACCAGTGATGTTGATAATATCCGACGTTTGGTAGGCTTTGCGGTATTGAGTTTAGCCAATACGGTTTTTGCCTATGCGCTCACGCTACCGTTTATGCTGGCGATTAGCTGGAGAATTACGCTCTTGGCGATCGCGGTTTATCCCATCCTGTTTTTGATCGTGCATTTATTTAGCGATCGCCTGCGGGATGAACAGCGGGATGTTCAAGAAGAAACGTCACGGATCAGTGAGCTCATTCAGGAAGACATGAACGGCATGGCCCTGATTAAGATCTATGGGCAAGAAGACAATGAACGCCGAGCCTTTCATCAGCTCAACCAGCGGCTACTGGGTGCCAACTTAAAGCTGGCGAAAACCCGCAATATTTTATTCCCCATGCTGGGAGGATTGGCGAGTATTAGCCTGTTGATGGTGCTTTGGGCAGGGTCGGGAGCAATTCAGAGTGGGTTGCTCAGCATTGGTGACTTCATTGCTCTTCTGCTCTACGTTGAGCGGCTTGTTTTCCCCACCGCTATTCTAGGCTTCACCATTACGGCCTATCAGCGGGGAGAGGTGAGTATCGATCGCGTTGAATATATCCTCACCTCAACGCCCAAGATCTATACCGAACCAGGGGCGATCGCCCTTGATGTCAACCATGTGCAGGGGCGAATTGAAGCTCGACACCTCAGCTATGCCTATCCCGATACGCTGGTGCCAGCCCTGCAGGACGTCAATTTTGTGATTGAGCCAGGTGAAACCGTGGCGATCGTCGGGCCGATTGGCTCAGGTAAGTCCACCTTGGCCAGCGCCTTACCTCGGCTGTTGGATATTCCCGACGGTCAGCTTTTTCTGGATGGTCAGGATATTACCCATCTGCAGCTCGCTGATCTACGGAGAGCGATCGCCTACGTTCCCCAAGATAGTTTTCTATTTAGCACCAGCATCACCAACAATATCCGCTACGGCGATCCGCTGAGTGAAGCGATGGACGTTGAGTATGCGGCGAAAACAGCGCAAATCCATCCCGAGATTTTGAACTTTCCTCAGCAATACAAGACGTTGGTGGGTGAGCGAGGTATTACCCTATCTGGAGGGCAGCGTCAGCGTACAGCCCTAGCCCGTGCCCTGTTGGTCGATGCGCCAATTTTGATTTTAGATGACTCCCTTTCTAGCGTAGATAACCAAACCGCCACTCAAATCCTGCAAAACCTATCTGAAGGGACTCGGCGCAAGACGGTTATCTTTATCTCTCATCAAATGTCAGCGGCAGCCCTAGCCGATCGCATCTTGGTGATGGATCGGGGGACTATCCTGCAATCCGGTACCCATACTGAATTGCTACAGCAGGGTGGTCTGTATCTGAAACTATGGGAGCAACACAAACTGGAAGAAGTGCTGCAGTAAAAGCTCGTTAGAGATGCAGCCTAGAGATGCATTCGGGTGAGAAATTCACCCGCCTGGCGCAGCTTAATTTTGCTGGATACATACAGCGGTAGCTGATAGTATTCGGCAACCAGCCATCCCACCATCATTAAGTGAAACGCTAGGGTCATTCCTGCCCACAGGATGGGAAACCAAGACCAGCGACTGCCGGATAGGGGCGGAAAAATATAGGACGACAGCCAGATAAGGGACGAAGGCATGATGACAACGATCAGTCCGATAATCCACACGATGGGGCTGAGGGTAGCCCCTTGGGGATAGATGGACTGCCAGCGCCGACCGCTCCATTTCCAAGCCATAGGCTGGGAGCTATCTGCAATGTGTAGGGTCTGCTCGGCAAGATTGGCGGTGAAAATATGACGGCAAAAATTGCAGGCAAAGGTGTCCATCAACACCATTTGCTGAACTTGCCCATGGCGACAGGCCGGACATAGATAGCTGCCTTGATCGGTAAGGCTATAGGGCAGCTTGTGGGCCCGCTGGGCGGCCGCAAAGGGGTTGATGCGGTTGGGGCTAGACTCCGTCATAGGCGCATCTCGCAAGGATGATGAAGAAATCACAGGAACGCTGACCATGGTACAGCAAGAGACCTCGCCCTCGCCATTGAGAACCCGTTGAGGATCAGTTGCTCATAGTCAAAAGCTTATCGCGATCGCCCTAGTTTCTGCCGGACTTATTCATTCTTGGTAACAGAGCGCTGACACGATCCAAGACCGCAAGACAGACGAACGAAGACAGAAAAACGAAAAGGACTTCCAAGATGCGCAAGGCTTCCCGCCTTAGCAACTAGGCGGGTTACGTCCGTCTCAGAGAACTAGGCAGCACCACTACCTACATAACGGGGCACTTCAACACCATCCTGCTCCAAAATTACCAGAGGCTCACCCCCAGCTTGCATATCCACCCGCTTGACCAAGACTTGACCGTTGGCCAAATAGTCTCCTACCCGTACATAGCGACTCGTATGTTCATTGGGCGCTCGCAGAATAATACTCACCTGGCCGCCCACTTCCACGACGCCGGTAATCTCGATCAGGTCAGCAAGGCGAGCCGATGGCGTGGTGGGCGCTACCGAGGTGCCGGGAGCAGCAGCGATCGCATCACTGAGAGTTGGCTCGCCGGGCTGCACCACAGGCATGGGCGTAGGATCCACAGGTACGGTGCTAATGGTTTGGGGAGTGGGCAGGGTGGCGGCGACTGTGGCGGGCTGTGCCGTTGGGGTGGGGGACGCTGGCCGGCTAATTACAACGCTATGGGGTTCTAGGGGGGCAAAGGGATTGCTGCGTCCTGATTGGATGCGGGCGACTTGCCCAGCGGAGGTTGTGGGAGGAATCAGGGTGGGCACGGGCAGGGGCGCGTTGGCCGCCGCTTCGCTGTCAACTAGGTCAGGATCCGTAACGCCTGGTGTCGGCAGGGGATCCATATCATCCTCTTGCAGGGGCAGTTCGGTGGGCGCAGGGGGAACGGGCACCGCGCTTTCGCTAGCCGTGGGAGTCTCGGATGCACAACTGGCCCCGAATAAGGTCAGGGCGATCGCCCCTGCAAACCAACCGGTTGACAGTGCTGAAGGCAATGGCAGTTTTTTCATGATCGACATCCCGGTGTCCCAAAAAAGTTTAGGGCTGATAATACAACTGGGTAGTCACCCAACATCTCCCATAGGATAGCTCTGATTTCCGGCAGTGGGATCAGATAGCCATCAAGGAAAACAATCCTGATGCATGGAGGAAGCGATCGCTAATAGCGGATGCGTGGATCGATGTAGGCGTTGAGAATATCAATCGCAATGCTGGCGATCGCTACAATGGCTCCAAAAAATACCATGATTCCTTGTACAACCGGGTAATCGCGCATCCGGATCGCCTCGTATAACCGGAAGGCTAGTCCTGGCCAGGAAAAGGTGGCTTCGGTGAGAATGGCTCCCCCGAGGAGGGAGGCAATGGTTAGCCCCAAGACCGTGACCACTGGAATTAAGGCATTGCGCAGGGCATGGATGAGCACAACCCGATATTCGGGAATGCCCCTGGCCCGCGCCGCTTCCACGTAGTCTGACCGCAGGGTTTGCTTGAGGTTAATCCGCACCATGCGTTCAAAAATGCCGCTGAGTAAGATTCCTAGGGTCAAACTAGGCAGGGCTAGGTGATGCAGGGCGATGCCCAGTTGGTCAAATCGTCCTTGGACTAAACTATCGATGACGTAAAGCCCCGTGAAGCCAGGGGCAGGGCTAAGACCGGGGGTGTAGCGCAAGCTGGTAGGAAACCAGCCCAGCCACACGCCAAACACAAGCTGCAGCACCATGCCAAACCAGTACATGGGCACAGCATAGGTGATGATGCCAAACAGCCGCCCCCCGGCATCGACCGCCGTGTTGGGCCGGGAGGCGGCCAGGGATCCGATCGCCACCCCGACCACCACCGACACCAGCATACTCAACAGCGTTAGCTCCACCGTGGCGGGAAAGTAGTCACGGATGATCTGCCAAACGGTTTGCCCCCGATTGACAATAGAAGTGCCCAGATCAAGCTGGAGCAAAGCACCCAGATATCGCACATATTGCAGCCACAGGGGCGCATCTAGGCCCAGCTCTATCCGCAGTGCTTCCTTGGCGCTTTCTGGCGCACGGGGGCCGAGGGTGGCATCAACGGGATTGCCGCTGACCCGCAGCAGCAAAAACACAATGGTGATCACCGTCCACAGCATCAGGGGCGCTAAGAGCAACCGAGATAGAACGTAGTACCGTAGGGCGCTAGAGCGGGACATTGTCTCTTCCTAAGACTTACTAAGTTGCCAGAATAGCACCTGTTGTGTGGGCTGAATGGAAAATCCATCCACACTAGGCTGGCTGAAGGCATAGTCCTTTTTCTGCCACAGCGGCACATAGGGAACATCCTCGATCAGGCTCTGCTGTAGCTCGGCAATAATCGCCCGGCGAGCGTCCACATCCGACTCTAGGCGCTGCTGATTGACCAAGTCAATGACGCGATCGCTGTAGTAGAACGAGCCGCCTGCCTGGGTTTGTCCTGAGGTACAGCCGGTTTCTGGCGAACCTTCATCACAGTGGAGGAAGGGATGAATGAAGGTATCGACGTCGTAGAAGTCGGGGTACCAGTTGAGGATAAAGGTGGGATAGATGCCATCCCCGAGATTTTCAAATGCGGTGGCAGATTCTACGCCCTGGAGGGTCACGTCCACCAGACCGGGCACCTGTTGTTCAATGGATGCCTCTAGGGTGCTGGCGGCCAAGCCGTCGGTGGTGGAGGTGGAAATGTACCAAATTTCTAGCGGTAGGGGATTGGCTTCGGAAAATCCAGCGGATTCTAGAAAAGCTTTGGCTTTCTCAGCGTCGCCATCGCCATAGGCCTCTTGAAACACGGGCTCATATTCCGAGAAGCTGGTGGGCAAAATGCTGTAGAGCGGTTCTGCCTGCCCTTGGAAAACCCGTTCGTTCAACAGGGGCCGGTCAATCAAGGAGGCGATCGCCTTTCTCACATCCAGATTATCGTAGGGCTCCATCTTTTGGTTGAGCACCAGATAGTTGATCACGGTGCTGCCCGCCTCTTCCACCTGCCAGTTGTTGGTTTCTGCCTCGCGCACCAAGCTGCTGATTTGATCAGGATCCAGGGTTTGGTAAGCAATATCAACGGTGTTGGTTCTAAAGGCGTTGAATAAGTTGGCAGGGCTGGAGAAAATCTGAATGTCTAACCCGTTATTGGCCGGTGCCTCGCCCCAGTAGTCTTCATTCACATCAAGGCGCACCAGGTCGGCTCCTATCTGGCTGAGCTTGTAGGGGCCGGTGCCGATGAAGGAGGTGGGCTGAAAGGAGCCGGGGCCAATCTCGTAGGCGCTGGGGGGCACAGGGGTGACGCCAGAGAAGGCTAGGAGGGAGGGAAAGCCGGCAAAGGGGGCCGAGAGTTGAATGGTGATCTCGTAGTCGCCGCTGGCTTCCACAGAGGCAATTTTATCGGACAACAGGTAGGCAGGGCGACCGCCATTCTCCATAAACCGCTGGATGGAAAAGACCATGGCCTCGGCATTGAAGGGGCTGCCGTCATGAAAGGTGACGTCGTCGCGCAGGGGAATGGTGTAGGTGAGCCCATCGTCGCTAATTTGGGGCATCTCGGTAGCCAGTTGGGGCACGAGGTCGGTGGTGCCTGGCTCGTAGGCATAAAGGCGATCGCCCAAGTTATAAAGCAAGATGCCGGGAAAAATTTCGTAGGTATCGGCTGGATCCACCGTGCGTACTGTGAGGGTTGTGCCTAGGGTGAGGCGTCCGTTAGCGCTGCTGTCAGTGGCGGCAGAATCGGTGGAGGAACCGCCTCCGCAGCTTACGGTGAGAAACAGGCACAGACAGAATAATCCAATCAACTGAGCGAGCGATCGCCCACCCCGACGCAAGGAACCGAGACCGTTCATCATAATTTTGGTACTACTGTTGGTACTACTGATAGAGAATCTGGAGAGATTAGGATTAGGGCTAGGACTGGACATTCTAGGAGGTGGGCATTGCCCACCCTAAATTGCCTACTCTACACCTACGACTCTAGAGGCTACTGGAGCCATAGTGTCATCGAACTCACGACCAGCGATCGCCCTGGCTTCATCCCGGCGGATTAAGTTCAGTAGTATATCGGAAAATGACATGGAGCGAGAGCTTGAACGCTGGTTCTAACTTTGGGAAAGCCGCTGGACGGTTTTGCCGCCCAAGCGTCGATGGGCATCTTTGAGGGCGTCAGGAATGCGATCGGCATGGTGGCTGTTGGCTAGGCATGTCCGGAAGTCCAAGCGATCAACCTGTTCCGCTCTTGCTCCGGGAAACCAATGCCCGCCGTTGCCTAGGAGGTTATAGCGCATTTGCCCATACTCCACCATGTCGTAGGCGATCGCTAGGTTGCGCAGCCAAAGGATCACGGGAATATTGATGCCCCCGGGGGTTTCACTTGGATCTGGTAACCCCTCGTGCCAAGTGCGGTACCAAGATTCTCCAAGTTGAGCGATCGCTTCTTGTTCCAATCGCTCCAGAATGGGGGGCAGCACCTCATCGGCACGGTGCAGGTAGTCCAAGGTTTTCAGGTGTTCATCAAAATCGCCTGGGCGGGCAGCGCCAATGCTGAGGGTATGCACTTGGGGATGGTTGAGGCAGAAGAGATCGTTGAAGACCATTGGACTCAGGGGTTGGCAGAGATCCACCAGCTTTTGGGGCGGACTGTAGAGGTTGCCGCCTTTATTAGATGGGCTAATGATAAAAACGCCCATATCGTGGCGGGTCGCGGCTTCAATGGCCGGCCAGTTGAACTGGTTGATGTAGTACCAATGCAGGTTGACATAGTCAAACTGTCCGGTCTCGATCGCCGTGAGGATCACCGGCAGGGGCGCATGGGTTGAAAAACCGATGAAGCGTACCTTGCCCTCGCGCTGAAGCTGCTGGGCGACCTCTAGGCAGCCGCCAGGACGAATGCTGTGGTCTAACAACTCGGCGGTATTAATGCCATGCAGGCCCAGCAGATCTACATGATCGAGCTTGAGGTTGGCCAACGACGTTTCCACGGTGCGGCGAAACTCCTTGGGATCCTTGGTGGGCGATACCTTGGTTTGTACGATTAAATCCTGGCGCGGAAACGTGGGCAGAATGCGTCCAAGCTGGATTTCTGAAGTGCCATAGCCCCGAGCGGTTTCGATGTGATGAATGCCCACCTCCAGCGATCGCCGAATGGTTGCTTCTAGGTTGTCTTGGCGATCGCGGGGAATGGTGAACGCGGGCACGTCTTTCCACGAATGCTGGTAGCGCATCCCGCCACAGGAAAACACCGGAATTTGCAGGTTTGTCCGTCCAAAACGCCGATATTGCATCATGTCGAAGGTAACGAAGGTGAACCACCGCCTGACAGCGCTATCCCATCTAGGGCCGTCGAGGACAACTCCTTAAAACTTAACATTAGTTAAAAAACTCGGTGTTCCAGAAGCGGAGTTGATAGTCACGGCCGGTGTCAATCACGAGTACTGGAGAACCGTCATCCAACTGGGCGATCGCCACCAGCATCTCTCGGGTTTTGCCGCTCACTTCTTGGTACAGCAAAACATCCGTCTCAGACACCATGAGCGTATAGGTGGCCGGCACCGTCAGCGGCGGCTGGAGGGTGCTAACGTTGCTGGCCGTCAAGCGCAAGACCATGGCGTTGGTTTGGTCATCTAGGGTCACCCGAGCGATCGCTCCCTGGTCAAGAACATTGTCTAGGCTATCTCCATTCCCACTCCAGCCTTCTTGCTCTAGGAGGGTTTGCAGTGCCTGTCGGAGGCGATCGCTGTCCTGGGGGGTTTGCTGTACCTGGCTCCAAGTCAAGATCTCAGCCGAAGCTGGACGCAGGCGGGCCGTGGTTGCTAGGGCATAGGTGCGAGACGATCCGCTACCCTCGATGAGGGCTAGGAGGCGATCGCCCCTCACAACGGCATCCAGCACTTGGGCGCTACTGGTTTGGGGTGCTTGAAACAAGCTGTTGAGGGAGGTGGGGCTGTTCCAATGCAGGAGCTGCAGAGATTGGGCGGTTTGGAGACCGAGCTGGCTGCGCCATTGCTCGGAGGAGAGATCGAGGAAACTCAGGGGCGATCGCTGCCATTGCTGATCAGCCTGGATCGCAGTGATCTCGACTTCATAGGTCTGACCGCCCGTAGAGCTCTGGACGGCACTACCCCACTCTGACAGAAGTATAGGACGGGCTATACCCAACAATGACTGGGGCTGGGGGCGAGGGGTCGCCGATGGCGGTGCAGTGGGTGCAGGTGTGGTGGTGGGAGCGGCAGGGGTGATGGCGGGAGCGGGGCGATCGAGAGCATCGAGGCGCTGACGCAGATCGGTTGGTAAAGCCGCTTCTAAGGTTTGCAGCATGGCGGGAGTAACGGGTGCAGCCACAGGCTCGGTGGTGGTTTGGCTGCGCCACCAGGTCACGGCAGCCGTGCGATCGCTGCGTACGGCTAGGGTTAAAGCCGCCCAAACCTGGAGATCGTTATCCTCGGGGGTAATGCGCAGAGCGGCATTGATCCGCTGCCACAGCGCCCCGGCGGCTAGAGCCTGTCGCAAATCAGAACGCTGATCGGCGACCTGTTGATCCAAAAACTCAAGGGCGATCGCCCACTGTCCGTCGATCAGATGGGCGGTTAACTGTTGTCCCGCATTCGACCAGACTTGATTGGCCTGGGCTTGGGCAGCTTGGGCATGGAGATCGATCACCTCAAGCTGGATTTGGGCGGCGTTAGACCAGGTGCCTTGGGATGATTCTGCGGTTTGAGCCACCCGCATTTGGTTTAAGGCCGGCGACCAAAGTTTGGCCTGGGCGAGGGCGATCGCCTTTTCGTAGGCGGGATGGTCGGAGGCGGTGTCTAGGAGTGAAACAGCTTGCAGTTGGGGCCCCGGCAAGAGACGAAACACCTCAAAGGCTGGCTCCAAGCCCACGGTTTTGTTCACCACCAATTCGGCTCGGCCATCCCCCGTAATATCCTGCCATTCGGGTTGATTCATCTCAGGGCTGACCCAAGAGACGGACGTCTGCAACTCTTGGCGATCGGGGAGGTATTGAATCACCTGCCCATGATTGGCTTGGTTGCTGCCCCGCGACCAAGTGCCGTGAACGGTCAACCAAACTGCTTCTGTCGGCTCCAAGGGACGGTTGCCTAAAAACTCGACTTGGGTGAAGGGCAGTGCCGAATTGGATCCTGTGCTGCGGGCCGAGTGTCGATAGAATTCCGCGACTCGAAATTCCGGCGTGCCGCCGAGGGAGAGTTGATCCAGCAGCTCATAGCGAGGCGATCGCCCCGGAGCAGTGGGCAGGGATCGGTAGAGCCGCAACTCAACCACCTGTTGACAGTCGGGCGACAAGCGATTGATGTCGGGCCAGGCGCGGGTCAGGAGCGCTGACTCTCCTAAGTCTGTCAGGGTCAGGTTCCCTTGGTTTTGGCAGTGGGGCAGGGGAATGGTGACCGGCACCAGCCAGGGCGCAGGCTCTCCATCGGCCGCCGGCAGCATTAAGGGCGTGCCTAGGAAGCGATTGCCTTGGCGCAGATCCGCATCAATGTCAGCCACCGATTGAGGAGAGTGGGTATTCATGCCCGATTCCGGCAGCCACCGCCTCAGCCAGTCCCGCGAGGTCACCGAGTCTGGATGAAACATTAGGGCGGCCGCTAGCCAGAGACCGCCCCCAACGCCGGCCACCATACCGGACAACAAGAGCAAAACTAAGACATTCAGCCCTAGGGATCGCCAAGAAAAGGGACGCCGGGGAGGCTGCGATCGCGGAGCTGCTTCTGGTAAGGGACAGTAGGGATATTGGGGCGGCTGGTTGGGGAGGCGACAGCAGGGATATTCTGGCAGGGTGAGATAGGCAGGTTTGGGTCGCGATCGCCGCTCCTGTGCAGCGGCCGGACGGCGGCGAGGAACCTGGGATGGTTGGGGTCGGCGGGCCATGGGGGTCAAACGGCAGTGTAAGGATCGGAACCGGCGATGCTCTCCCCAGACCAGCGATCGCCGGCGGAGATCAGGCTAAGCCTATCATAGGGCTTCTAGATTGTCGGCTGGTTGGCTAGTCTTGGAAGATCCTCTGGGGGATCTTCTTGGGGATCCTCTTGGGGATCCTTTGGGGGATCAGCCCGCCATCCAGTCTTCCAGGTCGGCGACTGAGGTGGGTAGGTCGGCTGTCAGGACGCGATGGCCTTGATCGGTCACCAGTACGTCATCTTCAATGCGAATGCCGCGCACATCAGCAAAGTGGGCTAATCGCTCCCAGTTCACCCAAGGGGCATAACGCGATCGCCTGTCTGGATCGTTCAACAGGGCCGGCACCTGATAGAACCCTGGCTCAATGGTCACCACCATGCCCGGCAGCAGGGGCCGATCCAGCCGCAGGTAGCCCAAGCCAAAGCGATCGCTGCGCTGGCGGCCGGGGGCATAGCCGGCAAAATCTCCTAGGTCTTCCATGTCATGCACATCGAGCCCGAGCAGGTGACCGATGCCGTGGGGAAAGAAGAGCGCATGCACATCCTGGTCAACAAGGTCGTCTACCGCACCCCGCAGAATGCCTAGATCGACTAGACCGGCGGCCAGGGTTGCTGCTCCTAACAAGTGAATCGAGCGATACTCTACCCCGGGCTGGATCGCGGCAATACAGGCATCATGGGCCGCTAGCACCACTTCGTAGAGCGATCGCTGGCTGCTGGAAAAGGTGCCCGATACGGGCCAGGTACGGGTAATATCTGCCGCCCAGCCCCCCGCGGTCTCGGCTCCTACGTCGGCGAGCAGCAGGTCTCCCGGCTGCAGGGGATGGTGGTAGACCTCGTTGTGTAACACTTCCCCATGCACCGTCACAATGCTGTTGTAGGCACAGGTCATATTGGCGGCGACAATCACCTGTTCCATGGCGGCCCGCACCTGAGCTTCAGTGCTGCCGATGGCTCGCATCCCAGCTTGGTGGGCTCGCACCGTCACCTGAGCTGCCTGCTCTAGTTCAGCCAGGGCCGCGGCATCATGCTGTAAGCGCAGGCTGACGATCGCTTGCACCAAGTCGGCATCGGCTCCTGTGGGGGAGAAGGATCGCTGGAGGAGGTGCTGTTGCTGCTGTTGGCTGCTGGGGTCTTGCACCGGCAGGGTGAGCGCGCCATCTAGAAAGTCGGCAAGCTGGCTGTAGGGATAGGCAGCATCGGCAGCGATCGCCTCGGCCCACTGGTCTCGGCTGGGGGTGGGGCCATGCCACAGGGCAGCGCTGGGGGCAGGATCGTCTAGAAACAGCGTGAGTCGTCCACCATCGAGGTGAATCGCTGCCCTTTCGAT
Organism: Leptolyngbya sp. CCY15150; assembly: GCF_016888135.1. Classification (NCBI taxonomy): domain Bacteria; kingdom Bacillati; phylum Cyanobacteriota; class Cyanophyceae; order Leptolyngbyales; family Leptolyngbyaceae; genus Leptolyngbya; species Leptolyngbya sp. CCY15150. Next base: position 23,054 of record NZ_JACSWB010000292.1, on the reverse strand, counting down.
AGACTGGCCGGCAAAGTAGAGGAAGTGGCTGCTGGCCCGAAAGGGATAGCTATTGGCCGGAAAGTTGCGGGACATCCGCTGCCCAGACCAGAGCACCACGGGCTGATCGAGCCGATCGGCAAGGCGCTGGCGGCGCTGCTTGAGATGATGGGACAAGGTCAGGGGCGATCGCCCAGAAGATGTATCAATAGCTTGCATGGTGCAGAAGAGAGGGGACGAGAGCTTCTGGTGCCTATGCTAGCGCAGGCGGGTGCTGGGGGAAGCAGTCGGGAGAGCATTACTGAGCATCGCTGGGGGCCAGAACACCATTGAGAAAAATATCGGCAATGCCCTCAGCCATTTCTTTCATGGCGGCGGGAGACGAGCCATTTTTCATGACGCTATCTTGACTGAACCCGGCAACGGTGAACATCCCCAGGAAAACCTGAGCCACAATGCGGGGATTCATCGGGCGATAGGTGCCGCGTTCCATGGCAGTTTGAAAGAAGGCCTCGGCAACGTCGGTCATTTTTTCAATCACGTCGGTTTGGATGCGCTCTCGCAAATCTGGGTGAAACTGCGCTTCCATGAAGCATACCCGCAGAATATCGGCGTTTTCATGCATATGCAGCATTCGCCGCCGCATCACTTGGGCGATCGCTTTATAGCTGCCCATCTCGCTGAGTTCGGTGAGTAAATCGGTGAGAATATCAACCCAGCCCCGAGTGGCTACTTCGACTAGAATTGCTTTTTTGTTTTCAAAATGGCGAAATAGGGTACCTTCTGCCACCCCCGCCGCTTGGGCGAGATCGCGAGTGGTGGTGCCATCGTAGCCGCGCCGGGCAAATAGCCGCTGAGCAGCGTTCAGAATTCGAGTCTGCGTTTCTAGTTCGGGGGACGTGTGGCGATGGGAAACGTGCATGGCTACATCAGAAATCAAAAGTCAGAAATCAAATTAGTGTGACGTGGGTGATACCTACGTCGTAGAGCGCTGTCTTAGGATGCCGACGAGTGAGATGCATGTGTAACGATTGAAGGGATAACGGCACCGCCTAGGCTCAGCTTAACGTTAATTTTTTGCGGGCAAGCATCTCCTTAATGATTCCCTACACAAGGGGAGATTCCAAGCGTTATGGCTCCAGCAACCCCAAGTGTTTGGGATGGGATAGATACCGTCCGGGCTGAGCTGGTCGCAGCCCATCCCCTATTCTTGTGCTGATTCAACGAGTGCTACCCATGCAAAATCGCACCTAGGCTGTTGAGAACGTTAGGTGCGATTAGCAGCAGGATTTGGTTTTACATCATAGACGTTCCTGATCCTTGAACCGCCAAGCTTCATAACCAAAGCAAGACGGTTGGGGCAGGCAGTCCTAGGACGTCACAGAATGGATAGTCCACACTCAAAGGGCGGGGCATTGCTGTGGTCGATGCCGCTTGATTCAGGGAGGTGCGGTGGTTAAACCCGGAAATGCCTAACGTGCTCCTTCACACCAACAGCTAGGATTTCTGAATGACCTCGTACGAAACCTAAACGACGGTCTACATGGGCTGATCTACGCACGCCATTAGGGGGGAGGCGACTGCAAAACCTAGTGGAGACCAGTAGCCTAGACTACCCATGCCCGACCATGGCAGGAATCTCCTCCTCATCTTCGGGATCGCGCAGGCTAGGAAACAGAAAATGGTTTTCTTCGACGTACTGAGCCCCAAATAAACCTTTCTCAGCCCAAAAGTACCGGTCGGTGGTGTGTTCATTTCGCTTTACCAACAGCAATGCTGGGGGCAAAATGCCTTCAGACTGAATAAACTTGCGAGCAGCCGTAACAGGTTTGTCCTCGCCGCTTTCAATGCTATACTGGGGCACTAAATCTAGAATTCTCCGTCCCTCCTGGCGACGACGGCTCTTGCGCTTGCGTCTTCTGGCCAAGCTTTCTACCTCCTCTTTCGATCGACAGGTGTAATCGTCACTACAAAATAGAAAAACCGTGCAAAGTATATCGACTTGAGTTTAAAATTTCAACTTTATTTAAAGGTTTTACACATTTCATTTATTCAATATCCTAAGCTATCTAGACTTATCAACCGTTCTGTGGATCGCACCCCCGCTTGATTAACGTAACGAACTGTTAAGTAGCTGGGTATACCTGCGTAGTTTTGTGCCCTTGTCATCAGCTTTTAGGCGGAACAAACAGGATTGAGTGGTGCTGTATTCGGACTGCGCGCTAGGATTTTTTTTAGGAGCGATCGCTCAGCGATGCAGATGGGGCTAGCTCCTGTCCTAAGGGTTAGGGATTGTGAATGGTGATCTCGGCAAGCGATGAATATGTGAGGTTGTGTGAGACCCAAATGGCCCTGATTCGCCAAGGCCTGGGGGCCACCCTCAGCGTGGTCTATCTCACCGAAGACATGGCCAACAATGCCATCGCCAATCTCCGGCCGATTGTGGCGATGCCCGAGGCTGTGCGCGATTGGTCGGCGGAGCGCTTACTCACCTGGTTGACGGAGAGTGGCCATGAGGCGGGGGAGCCGCCCCGCTTGGCTTTGCCGTCCCGAGGTGGGGGGGATGGCAGCAGCGATCGCCCCGTTCTGCGGTTAGGCTCGACGATGAACGATGGCGACCTACCGACCCCAGAGCCCTTAAAACAGCCTTCTCACCAGGTTATTTTGCCCCTAGGACACAACAATGTGGTATTTGGGGCGCTGGTGGTGGCTCGGGGCGATCGCCCTTGGAAACCGGCAGAACGCACCCAAGTAGAGCATATTGCCCGAACGTTAGCGATCGCTCGCCTGCTGGATCAGCGCTCCCAGTGGATGACCCAGCAGTTCCAACGCCAGCGCCAGATCCAGGCCCAGCAGCGGGAGATGCTGGGCAACCTGCTGCACCAGTTTCGCAATCCACTTACGGCTATGCGCACCTTTGGTAAGCTGCTCTGGCGTAGGCTACTGCCGGAGGATAAAAACCGCAGTTTGGCGAACAGCATCGTCCAAGAGAGCCAGCGCCTGGAGGAGTTGCTCAAGCAGTTTGATCAGGTGATGGATCAGGGGCAGGTGTTGGATTGGGAGGATACGGATGACTCGACCGGGCCATGGTTGACAGCAGGGCTGCTGGAAACCGCTCGTTTGCCTAGCCAGAACGCTCTCACCGGGCAGCAGCTTGTCCTAGAGGGTTGTGCCATCACCGATGTGTTAGCGCCCCTATTATCCAGCGCTGGTGCGATCGCCCAAGATCGACAGATTCAGCTCAATGTAGAACTAGCCGATGATCTGCCCGCTGTCCTGACCGATCGCCAAGCCCTGCGGGAGGTGCTGAATAACCTGCTAGACAATGCCCTGAAATATACACCAGCCCAAGAACAGGTGTGGGTGTGGGTGGGCGATCGCCAGGAAACCCCCACCGGCACCCTGCAGGCTGTGACCATTGCGGACACGGGGCCAGGTATTCCCCCTGACGATTTAGAGCATATTTTTGAACGCCACTATCGCGGTGTCCAGGCCCACACCGGTATTCCCGGCACGGGGCTAGGTCTGGCGATCGCTCGTGATCTGATCATCCAGATGGGGGGCAAGCTAGAGGTCTACAGTCCCCTAGCGGCATGGCAACCCCAAGGGGATCAGGCTCCTCTGCTGCCCCTAACGTCCCACGGCACAGTTTTAGTAGTATGGCTGCCAGAGGTGGCGTAGAATTCACGCCCGTTGGCTCCGCTCGCCTATCGGCAACCGCTTAGCTTTCGCTGAGGGTTGGCTGGAGGTCAGCAGGAGCGATCGCGCCCTGGGGTTGGGTAAAGGCGATCGCCGACTGTACGAGCCCCATAAACAGGGGATGGGGGCGGTTTGGACGAGACTGAAACTCTGGGTGGAACTGGCTAGCGATGAAGAAGGGGTGATCTGGCAGCTCAATAATTTCCACCAGCCGCCCATCCGGCGAGGTGCCGCTGACCGCATAGCCGGTTTCTAATAGCAGCGTGCGGTAGGCGTTATTGAATTCATAGCGATGGCGATGGCGCTCATAGACCACCTCTGCACCATAGAGCCGCTCCGCTAGGGTGTTGGGAGCAATGCGGCAGGCATAGAGCCCCAAACGCATGGTGCCACCTAGGTCAACCACATCTTGCTGTTCTGGCAAGAGGTTAATCACGGGATTTTTACAGGTGGGGGAAAATTCGGCACTGTTGGCATCCTCCAGTCCAGCCACATGCTGAGCCCATTCAATCACCGAGCACTGCATCCCTAAGCAGAGGCCGAGGAAGGGAACATGATGCTCTCGGGCATAGCGAATGGCTGCCACCTTGCCCTCAATCCCTCGGTTGCCAAAACCACCAGGGACAATGATGCCGCCGACGCCTTGGAGGAGCTGTTCTACACTTTGCCCATCGAGGTCTTCTGAATTAATCCAGCGTACGTCGAGGCTAGCTCCGCTGGCGATCGCTGCATGGCGCAGGGCCTCAGCCACGGAAAGGTAGGCATCATTGAGCCGCACATATTTGCCGACGATAGCAATTTCTAAGGGATGGCCTGGGCGATAGAGACGTTCCACTAGGGTGCGCCAATGGTCGAGATCGGGGGGGCGTTGGTCGAGGCGCAGTAGATCCAGCACTTGGTGCGCCAAACCCTCCTGTTCTAAGGTGAGGGGCACTTCGTAGATGCTGTCGGCATCCTGGGAGGTGATCACGCAGGCTTCGGGCACGTCGCAAAATTCCGAGAGCTTCGACTTGATGCCGGGCTGCAGGGGGCGATCGCTGCGGCAGACCAAAATATCGGGTTGAATGCCAATAGAACGCAGTTCCTTCACCGAGTGCTGGGTAGGTTTGGTTTTCATTTCCCCCGCCGCTGAGATCCAGGGAATCAGCGTGACGTGCATATAAAGCACCTGGCTGCGCCCTACGGCTTTGCGGAATTGGCGAATGGCTTCCAAAAAGGGTAGGGATTCAATATCGCCTACGGTGCCCCCAATTTCTGTGATCACCACATCGGGATTGGTATTTTGGGCCACGCGCAGGATGCGTTCCTTGATTTCATTGGTGATGTGGGGGATCACCTGCACTGTGCCCCCTTGGTAATCACCCCGCCGCTCTTTGTTGAGCACCGCTTGGTAGATGGAGCCCGTGGTGACGCTGTTCAGCCGCGACATAGAGGTGTCGGTGAATCGCTCGTAGTGACCCAAGTCTAGGTCAGTTTCCGCGCCATCTTCGGTGACAAACACTTCGCCATGCTGAAAGGGGCTCATGGTGCCCGGATCTACGTTGATGTAGGGATCGAGCTTGAGGATGGACACCGAGTAGTCCCGCGATTTCAGCAATCGCCCTAAGCTTGCGGCCACAATCCCTTTACCGATGCTGGAAACAACACCGCCGGTTACAAATACAAATTTAGTCATTCCTTTAAACACCCACCGAGTGAAGACTGACGGTGCGATCGCCACTCTCCCAACGCTTCCCAAAGGGATAGGTCAGGAAAGATGGGTCTAGCCATATCGCATTCATTGTGCCACAGCGTGCCACAGCACCGACAGGTTACGGCTGGTGCAGCCAGGTCTCTCACGCTATCCGTCGATGGAGACTTCTTGGGGCTCCTTGACCGATTCTGGAATAGGTGGCAGGGTAGGACTTTCCAGCGATCGCCCTGGCTCTGCCGGCTCTGTACGCTTCGAAAAGCCCCAGGCAAACAGGGCGGTAATCAGCATCACCATGATCCATTCGGGAGGCACAAAATCTGGATTGATCACCCGCAGCAACAGCCGCACACCCACCAATCCCACCGTGACAAATCCCGCATCTTCCAAGTAGACAAACTCATCCAGCCAGCGAATGAACAGACCTGCCATGAAGCGGAGGGTGAGCACGCCGATCGCTCCCCCCGTCAACACCAGCCAGCGTTCTTGAGAAATGGCGATCGCCGTGGTCACGCTGTCTAAGGAAAAGGCTAGGTCGGTGACGGCAATCATCGGGATAGCCTGCCACAGCGAGGCGAAGCGTGGCCCGTGGTGATGGTGGGCGCTGCCATCGTCATCCGAGCGAAAATACTGGAAGACGAGCCAAAGCAAATAGGCGGCTCCCAACAGCTCAAACTGCCAAAACTGAACGACCCACGTCGCCGTTAAAATGAGCACGACCCGGAGCGTAAACGCTGCAACCAGCCCAATATTCAACGCTTTGCGCTGCTGTTCAGCGCTACCTAATCCCTGAGCGATCGCAGCGAGGGCGATCGCATTATCCGCCGATAGCACTGCCTCTAGGGCAATGAGCACCAGCAGCAGCAGGAGAGTATCCAGTCCAACATTGGGTGAAAGTTCGAGCAGTTTGTCTAACATCAGCCTAAAAAATGCGAGTCTGAGCCAAAACGGTTGACGCTGGGGGCGTCTCTAAAGAGGTGTTGATCCATGAACCTCAACGGTTGATGGATCAAAATGCTAACTTCTAATATGTACGATCCTAATGATGGATGACTCAGGTGTCTGGGAAGCCGCCTGAATGGATTAGGCCCAAGCTCTTTGACCTCTTGGAGCCTCTTGGGAGCCATGCCAAGCTCTAGTCCATGCCATTGTTCTTAGATCTCGTGGAATCTTAGCTGTATACCTCCTACCTGCACCGAACAGGCAGTTTTCTAGCGAACATGAGAACGTTCTTGATTTAGCTTAACGTTATCCTCGGGAATTTTGGAGGTCGTCGAAGAAACTCTGGTCGGGAGCGATCGCCCTACCATGCTTCGTCGGTGCATCTTCTTTGGTGCCTCGCTGGTGAATCATAGACGCTATGCTGCGGAGGAGCCGGCGATCGCGGCGGACAGGGTGCCAGCTCGGCTGCCATGTCCCCCTAGCTTGTTCACGACCAACGAGCGATCGCGCCTGCCTCCAGCTCGACTCACCCCATTGTTTTGACGTCCACCCTGATACCAACCCATGGATTCCACCACGCTGCCTGCTCTCATTGCCCAATTTCGAGACCATTACCCCACGGCCAGTCTCATCACCGAGCTTCTCGCTATGCACGATGGCGTTTATGTGGTGCGGGCCTATGTGCAATTGGGGGAAACCATCACTGCTTCGGGGCTGTCGGCCGATCCGCAGATCGAGCAGGCCGAAGATCGGGCTCAGGGACGGGCGCTGCGATCGCTGGGGTTGTGGACGTCTCCAGCCGCTCCTCCCATACCCCAGTCGGTTGCCAGCACAACGCCGCCATCCTTACCGCCTGAGTTTTCCCTTGAATCTCGGTCAACCTCTCCAGAACCTCGTCAACCGGTCATGCCGGAGCCGGTGGGTGTCAGCGCTCCCAGACCGCGATCGGAGTCATGGGATCATCCGACCCTGCCAGAGGAGCGATCGCAGCCATTGTCTAGTTTTCCTACCCCCTATCCAGCAGAATCTCCACCCGCTGATGTGCCTCTAGGGAATGTGGATCGATCGGATGATATTGCAAAAATTTTGGTGGAAATGCGGCGGTTGGGATGGTCAAAATCCCAAGGGCGAGACCATTTGCGGAGAACCTATGGCAAAGAAACCCGCCAAGAATTGACCGACTCGGAACTGATGGACTTCCTCGGTTTTCTAGAAGCGCAGTAGGGTTTGGGCTGGGGTTTAGGCATGGGAAACTCTGCTAGAAGCGATCGCTTCTAGCAGAGCTGACTCTTTTGAGGTGTGAATCTAGGGAGTCCTGACCCTCTTGAGTTCTGACCCTATTGATCCATAGACAGAGGACGGCTACCGACGGATTGGTTATCAATGACCTGATCCACCAGTCCATACTCCATCGCTTCGTGGGCAGACATGAAGAAGTCCCGTTCGGTGTCTTCCTCGATGCGCTCTAGGGGTTGGCCGGTGTGATTGGCCAGCCACTCGTTGAGTCGGCGCTTGTGGTACAAAATTTCTTTGGCTTGAATTTCAATATCAGCGGCTTGCCCCTGGGCTCCCCCAATGGGTTGGTGGATCATAATCCGAGAGTGGGGTAGACTCATGCGCTTGCCTTTTTTGCCGGCGCTGAGCAAGAAGGCTCCCATGCTGGCCGCCAAACCTACGCAGATGGTGCAAACATCGGGGCGGATGTGGTTCATGGTGTCAAAAATACCCAGACCTGCCATCACAGACCCACCGGGAGAGTTGATATAGAGGTAAATATCCTTCTCGGAGTCTTCCGATTCGAGGTACAGCATCTGGGCCACAATGAGGTTGGCTAGGTCAGAGTCAACTTTTTGCCCCAAGAAGATGATCCGCTCGCGCAGGAGACGGGAGTAAATGTCAAAGGCGCGTTCGCCACGACCAGATTGTTCAATAACTGTAGGAATCATGGAGCTTACTGCTAACAGGTCTTTGCCCTATTCTACCGATTTGCTTGGATCGTCGGGGGCGATCGCTCAATCAACGCCACTGAAGATACTCGGTGCTTAGGCTAGGGGAGATGAATCCGAGTCATCGGGCATCGGCACGTTATCGAGCAATCGACGAATTTTCATGCGATGAATGTAGGGCCAACCGCCATTGGCTTCAATGTCTCGTAGTAGGGCGTAGAGATTTTGCCGATTTCTAGGCAGGGTGTCTTGAAAAAGATGCTCGCGGATATCGCGGTGGAGCGCTTCCAATAGCCGCAGCAACGACAGCAGGCTCAAACAGTCGTCTTTGCGGCCGATGGCTGCATCTTGAACCAAGGTGGCGATCGCCTGTAAATCTTCTGGGTAGGTGCTGGGATCGACGGACAGTTTTCCTGGCAATGATGTTGGATTGGTCGAGGGAACACGTTGATTCATAAGTAGCCTGTTGTATCTCAGGAGTGGGTTTCATCATCGTAGCTGCTCTCATCCCGAGACGCACCCGATTTTGTCTTGTGGGTCTTTGCGCTGCTTGAATTTGCGGACTTGCGCCAAAATAAGGCGACAAGGTCTTTTGACACTCCCTAGCCTAAAGGCGTGGGGATTCTTCACTCAACGAATCAGCTTGCCTTGACAGGATGGCTCCAACCAAGGTAGAGGCTCATTCTCCTGAAGCGTTGCTTGCGTCTAGCGCAAAAGTTCCGGTATGCCCTACCGTACTCAATCCCCGACTGAGGATGTTTCTCGCTGCGTTGTGATCTCTATCTAGGACGCATCCACACCGACACACATGAGTCCGAGTGGATAGCGTTTTCTGGACAATCGCACCGCAACCAGAGCATTCCTGGCTAGTTCTGTGAGGTGGAACGGCGATGATGACCTTGCCAAACACCTTGCCAAAATAGGTCAACCACACTCGAAACTGATACCAAGAAGCGTCGCTAATCGACTTGGCAAGGTGGTGATTTTGCACCATATTCTTGATCCTCAAGTCTTCGTAGACCACCAAGTCGTTAGACTGGATGACGCATCTTGCTAACTTCACAGCAAAATCTTTACGTTGCCTACTTATTTTGAGATGGCGCTTACCCAAAACTGCCCTTGCTTTTGCCCGGTTTTGCCCCCCCTTAACCCTCCTTGAAACAATGCGTTGCGCCTGTTTTAGACGTTCTTCACCCTTCCTGAGATACCGGGGATTTGCGACTACTTCACCATTGCTATCGGTGTAGAACTCCCTCAGTCCAACGTCCAGACCGATAGCTCGACCAGACGGCTCTACGGACTCAGTACGCTCTACCCGAATACAAAATTGGATGTAGTACCCATCTGCTCTCCTGACGATTCGAACCCGTTTGATCTGATCGATTGAGTATGAGTGTAGGTCGCGGGTACCCTTGAGCTTCAAGGTGCCGATTCCCTTTTTGTCGGTGAAGGTGATAGCCTTACGGTTCTCTGCAAGCTTCCACCCAGAGGTCTTGTATTCCACCGAACGATTATCCTTCTGGAACAAGGGGAACCCCTTTTTTCCAGGGATGGCTTTTTTGCAGTTTTCATAGAACCGACAGATTGCACGCCATGCTCGTTCTGCGCTGGCCTGCCGAGCCATGCTGTTGAGGTCTGCCGCAAAAGGAAATTCTTTAGCAAGTCTGGCGCAAAGCTTTTGCAGATCATTCTGGTCAGTGCCCCGGTTGTCCATCCAATATCGGATGGACTGGTTACGAATGAATTGAACAGTCCGGATCGCGTCGCTGATCGCCCGGTCTTGCTGAGATTTACCGTAGGCTTTGAACTCAAGCACAATCATCGTCATGTCGTATTATGCAACATAAAAAGCCGTCTCAGAAGGACAAGGCTTTAGATCCAGTTCTTTGGTAACATGCTCTATGAGACTTATACGAGAACCACTTTAGGCTTCTAATCGCTTGCGTTTCGCGCAGAGTTTATTGAACCCGAGCTGGTTTAGATGACTAGGCTTGTCTCGGTGACTAGGACAACGGAGTTTGCGATCGCCTTGTGATTGCAAAGCACGCCCTAGCAGTTGCACAACGCATCTGACGTCCTGCGCCTGCGCGTCAGAAGCCGGTTATACGCATTCGGAATATTGGTGGGGATTTTGCATTCACATAGAGGTTAATCATGAGGTATCGCGCTTTCGTTGCCGCATTCCTGGCATTATGTTTAGGCTTTTTAACTGCGTGTAGTGAGGCTCCAGATGCGGCGGACGGCCCACTCACCTACGAACAAATTCGTGGCACCGGGCTAGCCAACAAATGCCCTCAGCTTGGTGAAGTCAGCCGAGGAGCCATTCCTATTGAGGGTGATGGATCCTTTGTCATTCGCGAGCTTTGTCTAGAGCCAACGTCCTACTTTGTTAAGGAAGAATCGACCAATAAGCGCCAAGAATCTCGCTTCATTGCGGGTAAGGCGCTGACTCGTCGTACATCAACCATTGACCAAGTAAGCGGCAAGCTCAAGGCTGAACCCGATGGGTCGGTCACGTTTGTTGAAGAAGGTGGTTTTGACTTCCAAGCCATCACCGTTCTCCTGCCGGGCGGCGAACAGGTACCCTTCCTGTTCACCATCAAGGGTTTAGTAGCTAAGAGCCAGCCGGGCTTGGGTGCCATCAACACGTCCAGTGACCTAGAAGGTACCTTCCGAGTTCCGTCCTACCGTACGTCCAACTTCCTTGATCCAAAAGGTCGGGGTTTGACGACTGGGTATGACAACGCCGTTGCTTTGCCAGCTCGGGCAGACAGCGAAGAAATCCGTCGGGAAAATGTCAAGAGCTTTGAAACGGGCGAAGGTCACATTTCCCTGCAGGTCGCCAAGGTAGATGGCTACACGGGCGAAATTGCTGGAACGTTTGAGAGTGAGCAACCTTCGGATACCGATATGGGAACCGACGAAGCTCTAGACGTCAAAATCCGTGGCTTGTTCTACGCTCGGGTTGAACCATCGGAAGCTTAGGCTGCTGCGATCGCTTTCGTGATAGCAACCTGCTTTAGGGTGCTTTAGCTTGATCAAGGGGCGATCGCCATTTGAATATTGTGCATACGTGCAGCAAAGAGGGGAGCAATACCCCTCTTTGTTGTTGTTAGGGGGTGTTATTAGGGGTTGCCGTTGGGCCAGATTTGGGGATGATCCGCGATCAAAGTTTGCACTTCTTCGCTACACTTAGGGCTAATTCATACAGCAACGAGCTGGTCTGCTGAAGTGAGCGTCGAGAATTGACGAAGATTAGGAACCAGGATAGGGCTGTAGCTCCCCAACGGCCAAACTCCCCAAGGTTCGATCGTGATGCCCCTCGGTTCCAGATTTGACAACACGGATCAAAAAAGACGATCTCTTCATTAAGATGGTTGGGTGCAACGTGGTTCGGGTCAGTAGTCCTGTGGACGAGTTGTTATCCATGAATACATGTGGGCATGGTGAAGCGAAGGAATGAAGAAGCTATGGTGAGTCGAAGCGTTGGGAAGATGCGATCGCTGCTGCTAAGTATGGGCTTGATGGTGGCTGGTGTGGGTGCAAGTGCTCCGGCGATCGCCGTTGAGTTTGAGCAGCAGAGCGTCCCGGCAGAGGACTTCATTTTGGTGGCTACTCCAGTGGGGGAGAACCACCAACTGCTGCTGTTGCGGCAACTGTCGAGTGAACGCGCCTGCTGGAGTGAGCAAAATGGCGTGGTTGATCTGCTGCTCACCTCATTTGACTTCACCGGCATCTGTGGCCGCAGCACCGATAGCAATGGCTATTCTGTTCGCATGGCAGGTCAAGATCTCGGCATGGACTACAGCCTGCGCTTGATGCGATCGAGCGATAGCTTGGTGCTCATGGCGGTGCCCGATCGCGATCGCTCTGCCCCCAGTTTCGCCCTTGGTCAAACCAACCGCATCACCACGGGTTTTGCCAAAATCTACCTGTATCCAAGCTGGTATATTTCCCAACGAGCCTATGATGGGCAAACCCTAGGCCATTTCTACCTCACCCATGAACAGGATCTGCGCTCCACCATCGCAGCAGCACCTCAGCGAGAACTATCGGTGACCCTGCCGCCGTCTGCAGAGCCTGTAGTCCGTCCAGACTTTTCTACACCAGACCTTGAGCCAGATGAGCCAGACGTGGTGGAGCCTCCTGCCTTGGTGCCTGCTCCCGTCACTGTTGCGCCGCCCGCCGCACCCACGCAACCGGCTACCGACGGCTGGATTGAGTTTGGTCAAACTCCCACGCAACTAGGGGCAGCGCCGCCTCAGCCGCCCACTCCTACCCCTACACCTCCTCCGGTGGCACAAGGAGCACCGCCGGTGTTGCCGCCGCCTACACCGCTGGAACCCGTTCCCAATATGACGCCGCCTTTGGGGAATACAACCCTGATGCCCAATGTGGCCGTAGCGGCCCCGTCGCCCCAAGCGGCAGCTCTGGGCTTTAATTACCGGGTGATTGTCAACACCACCTCCTCTCAGCAGGAAGCGCAGGTGCGATCGCTTGTCCCTGATGCGTTCCGTACCAATCTTAACGGGCGCACCGTCATGCAGGCAGGTTTGTTTGAAGACCGGACGGCGGCGGATCAACTACAGCGATCGCTCTCTAGCCAGGGTCTTTCTGCATCGGTGCTTCCTATTGATTAGCGCTGATCCCGAGGATCGAGAAGAATAGTCAAGGGACAGCCGGTGGACTATGCTGATCAGTAACGATCTTTTTGGCAGATGTCCGCCATGGCTTCACCTTCTCATGCGCCCCAAGGGCGATCGCCCAATTATGCGATCGCGCAGTTGCCTGGTCTCAGCCCCGAGGACAGCCAAAAGCTCGTGGATCTTGGCATTGAAACCACCTTGCAGCTTGTGCGCCAAACCCAAACTCCAGATCAGCAACAGCAGCTCGCCAATCAGCTCCAAACTCATCTACAGCATGTGAAGAAGTGGTCTGCTTTGGCAAACCTAGCCCGCGTAGCCAGCGTGGGCTGTCACTATTGTGGAATGTTGCTCTATGCCGGGGTGGCAACGCCTGAACAGCTAGCGACCACGCCCCTGCCGCGCCTGCATCGGCAACTGATGAAGCTGCATATTTCCACGATGCAGAACAAAGATCTTTGTCCGTCGCTCAACGACGTGATGGTGTGGATTCAGGATGCCCAGCAGCTCACCGGTCGCCGCTAGTCTGGATACCAAAACATACCCTTAATGCCTTCAGGATCGGGCATGAAGCCTAGCCCTCGGTAGAAATCGATCACCTGGGGGTCGGCAAATAGCGTAATGTTGCTGATGTCTTCACTGCGCAGCTTTTTGATCACCTGCTTCATCAAAGCTTTACCTAAACCCTTGCCTTGGTAGTCTGGATGCACCACTACGTCCCAAATGGTGGCATTGAAGGCGTGGTCGGAGGTTGCCCTAGAAAAGCCCACCAGCCGTCGCTGTGCGCCGCGCTGCTCCCACATGGACACCACTAAAAAGCTGTGCTGGATGGCCTTTTTCACCTTGCGCAGTGGACGGCGAGACCAGCCGACCGCATCACACAGCTCTTCAAGGTCATACAAATCTATCTCGCGCTCTGTACTGAAGAAGATGCGAGGATTGGTGCTTGAAGTTCCGTTGAACTCAGTATAGTCATTGGTTGGTGCTGGCTTTGACGGGGTCGCGTCAGAGGTCGCAAACAAACTCTTCCAGAAACCCATGCAGGTATGGTTACGGTAGTAGAGGTCAACAATACTAGATAGTATATCCTTCGTGCCCTGTCTCGACTCTGATAATCTGAGAATTCCCTAGGATTCGTCTATGAAAATTGCACAAAACTTAGAGTTTTGATAGGGTTTGATAGCTCTTAATGAGTCAAAATAGGCTAGAAAGTGTCTTTGGCTTTGTGTTTGTGTATTATTCTCAGGATTGACACATACCGGCTAGAGAGCGTAGCTCCTGCACCAAGATTGGATGCTAGAGGTCTACCTCTCAGTATGTTGGGGTTTAGTCATGATGCAGCACAAACGGTTTCTAGCCCCCTGAACATCTACCTTTACAGCGACAACTATCGTGCAGCCATTGCGGTCATCGCGCTTGTAGAATTGCTGGCTCATTGTTGGCATCTTCGACCCCACTGCGGAGAGGATCTGCAAGTGTCATGCAGATCACGCAGGTGTGGAGATGGGGTAATGGTTGTCTTGATGTTGTAAGGGCAAGACGGATCAGATGTATCCACAGAGCATGGCGATGGGGTCTCTGAAGCAAGGTGAAGAGCGATCGCTGAGGTTAGATGACAACCCCTGCAGGGCGTGGACATGATTACCCCTGCAAGAACGGTCTAGTGACACCAATGCACCTAAAAACGGGCATTCTGTTTTTGACAGGTTGGTCTTAGCAGAACAGCACGGTAGGGGTGTTGTGTCGCGATCGCCCCATGTTTAGGATCCTAGGATCTATGATTGTCCAATTTGACTCGGACTTTAACCTGAAAGACAGGTGTAATACCAAAACTATGGCTTCGGGTTTGAAACAATCAACGCTGGAATTGTTGAAACGGTTCAATCGTGCGTTTCCACAATTCTATGAACAGTTTGTTAGCAGCGAGATTCAGATTCAAAACCTGAAGCTGGCGTATCAACTCTATAAGAGTCGGCAGGTCGTGATTGATCTTAAGCCGGAGGGGACGAAGAGCGCCCTGCATTTCGCCTATCGCAACCAATCGTTTTTGCTCAGCGACATTTTTGGCGTCTTGGCGGCCTATGGGCTCACGATCCATAGCCTCAGTCTGTATGGGCAAATTTATCCGCCGATGCTGGTGTTCATCAAGCTGATTGTGTCGCGGGGTGGCAAGGTCTTGACGGACAAAACGGCCGATAATGTGCGGCGGGCCATTCGCGAGGCGCTGGCGGGACGGTTTGAGGTTGAAGAAATGCTGGCGGTGGAATTCAACCTCGATGCTGGGCTAGAGCAGGTGGAAACCGAGTTCTATGTTGACCCAGTGTTTCACCTACCGGCGCTGCTGATTGAGGCAGACAACCAACCAGGGTTGTTCTATAAGGTGATGTATGCCATCTGGCAGGAAGATCTGCTGGTGGTGAATGCTAACCTTCTGGTGTGGCGCGGGCGCACCCGGCTGATTCTCTATTTGTTGGGCCCCAATGAGAGTGTGATTCCAGAATATTTGGGTCAAAAAATTGCTGAGGGTGTGCGGCAACGCCTGTTGGGCAGCCGTTTTTAGTCTTGTTGTTTGAGGATAGATTCCATGCCGCCAACGGTGTTGATTACAGGAGCCTCCCAGGGAACTGGGCGAGCCACGGCCCACCTGTTTGCCCAGCGTGGGTATAACCTGGTGCTGGCAGCGCGGCAGGCGGAACGGCTGGAGGCGATCGCTCAGGAGATCAACCAGACGGGATGCCAAGCCCTAGCGGTGCCGACGGACGTGGGGGATGCTGGTGCGGTAGCTCAACTGGCGCATCAGGCGCTGGATCGTTTCGGCAGCGTCGATGTTTTGGTGAACAATGCGGGCATTTGCCGGACGGGCACCATGGAGCACACCAGCTTAGAAGACTGGCAGCAAATTCTGAATACCAACCTGTGGGGCTATATTCACACCATCCATGCGCTATTACCCCAGTTTATCGAGCGGCAGCAGGGAGCGATCGTCAATGTGGGTTCCTTTGGCGGCAAGATGCCCCTCACCCACATGACCGCCTACTGCACCAGTAAATATGCCGTGACCGGTTTGACAGATACCCTGCGCCTAGAACTGGCCCCCCAGGGAATTCATGTGGGGTTGGTGAATCCAGGGTTGATCAACAGTCAGTTTTTGGAGCGGGCCCAGTTTCGTGGTGCGTCTACGGCGGCGGCGGAGCAGCAGCGGCAGCAAATGGCCCAGGCGATGACGCAAAGCTGGGCGAGTCGGCCGGAGGATGTGGCCCAGGCTATCTGGGAGGCGGCAACCGATGGGAAGACGGAGGTGGGGGTGGGGGCCACGGCGATCGCTACGGAAGCTTACCGACTTTTGCCGGGCCTGGTGCAGTGGGGCATGGCGCGATTAGGGCGTCCTTCGTCTACCTGAGTTTTCCGGTTGAATGGTGAGTGATGGGGGAATGGGGGGCGATCGCCCCTCATCTACCCGATCGCTAGCACCAGATCAAGGCATCATCTTCAGAGCGTCATCTAGGGTATGGCGAATGGCTTGGGCCGATTGGTGCAGCGCATCCCGTTCCTCGTCCTTTAAGTCAAGCTCCAACACCCGCTCAATACCGCGACAACTGAGGAAGGCCGGCACGCCCATGAAGATATCGTTGAGCCCATACTCGCCGGATAGGTAGGATGCCACGGGCAACAGGCGCGACTGGTTGCAGAGAATGGATTCCACCATGGTGTAGGCCGAGGAGGCGGGGGCAAAGTAGGCTCCCCCGGTTTGCATGAGGTTGACAATTTCTGCGCCGCCGTTGCGGGTGCGTTCCACCAAGCGATGGATGGTGTCTGGATCCATGAGCTCAGTGATGGGAATGCCGCTGACGGTGGAGAAACGCGGCAAGGGCACCATCAAATCCCCATGACCACCCAGCACCATGGCATGGACATCGGCGGTGGAGACGCCCAATTCCATGGCAATGAACGTTTGGAAGCGAGAGGAGTCGAGGATGCCGGCCATGCCCATCACTCGATAGCTGGGGAAGCCGCTCACCTTCCAGGCTAGGTAGGTCATCACATCGAGGGGATTGGTGATGATCACGAGGACTGCGTCCGGGGAGTGAGCGATCGCTTTTTGGGTGGTTTCGATGACGATCTGGGCATTGGTGCGCAGCAGATCATCGCGGGTCATGCCGGGGCGGCGAGGTAGCCCAGCGGTAATCACCACAATGTTGGAATTGGCCGTATCGCGGTAGTCATCGGTGCCAATAATTTGGCGATCGTGCCCTTCCAGCCCTCGGGCTTCCATCAAGTCCAAGGCAATGCCTTTGGGCCGGCCCGCCTCAACATCTAGCAGGATCACATCCGCAAGATTCTTCTCAGCAATGCGCTGGGCGAGGGTACTGCCAACGTGCCCTGCGCCAATCACAGACACGCGGGTGGGAATACAGGTCACGGAAAGGTAGGTGGACATGGTCAAAAAAAATCGTCGCCTAATGACGACGATAACCGTAAATGTTCAGGTTTTCCGGAAATGTTATTCAAACTTTTCTAATTGATCGAGCCGCAGCCACATATTGGGAGTGGGAACATAGCCAAACTGCACGAGGGCATAGTCATCGCGAGTGTCCATGATCTCCCCTTTGGTTTCAAAAATATAAGGGGGCCAGCGGGTATCACTGGCGCTGGCCTCGACGCTGCTGTCTAGCTTGTCGCGAAGCGCCCGAACCACATCACCTTTTTTGAGTGCCATAGTCTATGCCGTATTCAGTCCTAGAGGTAGAGAAAAGGGAGGACAACAGCGATCGCCCTTGAGTCTAATGATTGTACCCAGGCGGCTGTTATCAACACCTTGGCTAGTGTATCAAACTCGGCTGTTGCCTGTTAGATGACGTGCCTCGCTCTATCCGCTTAGGAGACGAGGAATGCGACTGAAATTAAGCCGCCGATCAACACAACGGCTAGCACACCCAGAATAACGTAGGTGCGTTTTTGACCTTTGTTGGGGGGCTCAGCAACGTAGACTTTGGGCTCTTTAGCAAAGTTATTAAGACGTCCGCCTTCTTCAGTTGTATAAGGCATAATTTCCTCCACGTTTGGTTACCAACAGTAACAGAAATTGACGGCGGGTCAAAAAATGCAACGCTTTCTTAACGAAACTAGGGGCAACAACCAGCTTCCTAGGAAAACTCCCCAAACGTTGGCTGGAAACCAGGTATAGCTCGATGGCGCGCCCGCTATGGGGCACCTAATTACGGCGTGGTTCGGATGCGGGTATCGGTGAAGGTGGGCACAAAGGGCACCCGTTCGGCATGACCCCAAAAGGCTTCTAGATCATAAAATTCCCGTTCATCGGGCATGAAGATATGAACGATGACTTCGCCATAGTCCATCAACACCCAATTACCTTCGCCGCGCCCCTCGACGCGCAAGGGCTGTCGCTGCAGATCGTCGGCGATGGTGTCTTCAATGCTGTGGGAAATCGCCCGTACTTGGACATTGGAAAACCCTGTGATCACCACAAAGTAATCGGCCAGGTAGGAGACATCCTCAACATTCAGTAAGGCAATATCGCCCCCTTTGCGATCGTCTGCGGCTTGGGCAATGCGATGGGCCAGGTCATAGCTGGGGTTGGAGGGGGTTGGCGCATCTGATGCGGAGCGTGACGCGGCGATGGGTGGGTGGGATGTGGTTGGAGAGTGATCAGTCATTCAGGATGTTCGTCCTCAGTAAAGGTTAAGAATTTTGGAAAATTTGAGAGCACAAGGTCTGGCAGTCAAGATACAATCCGCATACGATCTGCCCATGGGTGCGTGAGCCTGTGTTCCAGTCAGTATAGGACAACTCTAGCGAGGAGAAGGCGCGATCGCTTCGGTTGATTGAAGGTTGATTCAATACCGACGCGGGCTGACGGAAACCGTTGCCAAACGGTTGAGATGATGAGAGGTTTCAAGGTTGACGTCAAAGCTAATTCGAGAGTTGGGGGCGTCCTCAGCTTCCGCAGAAACTGGCACGGCCGATGGATGTCTAGATCACTATGATGCATTGATTCGAGATTTAGTCAAATGCCGGATTTAAAACCCGTATAACTCTGGCGTTGATAAATGCTCGACTCACGCTAGAATAAAAAGCGCTGGAGAGGTGGCAGAGTGGTCGAATGCGCTCGACTTGAAATCGAGTGTACCGAAAGGTACCGTGGGTTCGAATCCCACCCTCTCCGTTGGTGTTGGAATCTAGGTGTTGTGCAACTGAGCGATCGCGCTTGAGACTGCCGTTGCCAACGTTAGGGGTTTCTATATCTATTCTACAGGGTGTCTAGAGGGTGCGATCGCCTGCTTGATTCCAGCAGAAGTAGGTCTCTAGGCAATGCTGGATGAGGAGATGGTGCTCGAAGGCTAGGTCTTGGGCGATCGCCTCTTCCACCGGCACCCACCGCAATTCTTCCACTTCCCCCACCCCCACCTTGGCAGCCAGCGGGGGCAGGTCGTCTACAAAAATCATCAGCGGAAAGCGCAGCGATACGTTTTGTAAATACAGCGGCCGACTTTCAATCAGGTAGGGATGCTCTAAATCACCCACCACCCGATGATGGGCCATTAGGTAGGGCAGGTTCAGTCCCGTTTCTTCATAGACTTCGCGGATCACCGCTTCGCTCGTCGTTTCATCAAAATCGAGATAGCCACCGGGTAATCCCCACTTGCCCTGCTCATTGGGCATGTCGATGCCGCGCTTACCGAGGGGAACATAGAGCTGGCGTTCGATGGCAAAGAGTAAGACAGGCACCACCGTGACACTGCGACTAATCCAGTAGGTTTTTCCCTCCACCACGATGGGTTGATTGGGGCGATTTTTAAACACAAGCGGCTCTGACATCGACATAGTTACAGAATAGTTACAGATGGGTCTTAGGAATGCTGCTCCACACTGTAGCTCAGATGGCTAGACAATGGGCGATCGCTCTCCCTCAATCCCGCAACATTTCTGGCATTTCAGCCGGTTCATGGATTGCTCATGCCCAGAATCGGTTAACGGTTACGGCTCCTTGGGCGGGCATCAATCTACCGCAGCAGCGATCGCTTGTCGATAGGCTTGCCATGCTGCCAAGGCATCGGGCTGGGAGGGCGTTGCTCGCCGCAGAAAAAGGATGCCGTCGGTGAAGCCTTGAACACCGTAGCGATCGCGCTCCAGAATCCGATCCACCACGCGCACGGCGCGCTGTAGCCGTTGGCGATCGTCGGCAAATACGGTTTGATAGGTGACCAGTTGCTCTAGATCGAGCAGCACGTAGTCCATTTCCACCACCTCGTCAGCATCGTTTTGCAGGCTCAGGTCTGGAAAGCGCAGCACCTGCCGTCGGCTAGATAGATGGGCCACGATGTGGGACGTGGCTGAGACGCTGGCATCTCTGGGAATCTCAGCCATGAAACCCCGAATCTTGGCCACATGTTGCCACTGCTGCGGAGCCGGTAGGTACACTTGGGGTTGAATGGAATCGGGAATGATAAAGGAGAGCGATCGGTTGGGATTCGACGTGATGGTGAACAAAATCGATAGGGTGATGGCCGCAATCCACAGGCCCCGCACCCAGCGCTGACGAATCGCCTGGGGATGCACCGACCACCAGAGGACAGCGCCGTAGAATAAGCCCGGCACAATGTTCATGGAATAGCGCAGGTTAATCGATAGGGCGATGGGGTCTTGGCGCAGAAAGGTTTTGAGTAAGGGCACGCCTGCCAAAAGCCAAGCAGAGGGAGCGATCGCTGGGATAAACATCAGCGGCAGCCAATGCCCCAGCAGGTAGCGAATTTTGTCCCCCAGGGGATTGACCAATTCCTGCAGCAAGCGCCCCGGATTGCTGACCATGCCCCCGATTACATCTAGGGTGCTGGCCTCATCGCCCTCGACGTACTGGCCAAATTGCTCAATCATGAATCGCCGAGAAATATCTTCGGAAAACAGCGGCATGATCAGGTTTGTCAGCAGCAGCATATAGCCCAGGCTAAGACCACAGAGAATCGCGCCCAGCCAGGGATAGCGACGGCTGACCAGCAGATAGACGCCAACGCCAAACAGCGCCACCCCCGCATCTTCCCGCACCAGCAAAATCAGTCCCGCCATGATCCAAAACAGGGCCCACCAGCGTTTTTCTAGGGCGAGAAAGAGGCTGAAGAAAAACAAGGGCAGTTGGCAAATGTCGTGGAAGTTCGCCAAGCTGGGCCCGATGACGGAATTGGCTCCGTAGTAGCTAATGGCGATCAGGGTGGAGAGCTGCGGCGTGAGATAGCACCGGGCCAGGTTGTAGAGCACTAGACCCGCCAAGGTCACCAGGGTTACCTGAATGATAAATAGGGTGGTGGGGGAGGGGGCGATCGCATAGATCGGCAGCCACAGCAGCAGGGCCGGGGTGAAATGTTGTCCCAGTCGCCGGTAGGACACATCCGGCACCTGACCATCGTGGACAACGGGGGTGGACAGGCTGGAGGAGAGAGAACTTTGGAACCAGCGACCGTGGCTGTTGTTCCAAAACACTTGGTTGAAAATGCCTTGGTCGAAGGAGGCGTAGGAGGGATACATGGCATGGTGGCGGTGTAGCACCAAGACCAGCACCACCACCCAAAACAGTGCGGCGGCCATCAACGCCCCCCGGCTCACCTCCCATACCATTGGCCCCGTCTGCCATTTCCACCCGCTGCTGGATTCCTGGCTCATACCTGCTTTACCCACGATGGTTGCGAAACATTGTGCTTTTCATTCAACCACAGACCATGGGGGAGGCGATCGCCCAATTCGGTTATTTCTCCTATGATTAGGGGAATAATCGTAATGTGAAGTATCCCTAGCATGACCAAGCTTCTTCACTCCTGTTTAGAATCCAAGCGAAAAAACATCTGATTAGGTAACCAGTCATGACCTCTGCTGCAAGCAATAACTCAGCTCAAGCCTCCGCAAAGACTGCTGGACAAGCAGCCTCTAAAGGTAGCTTACCCATAGAAGTGAAAGATGCAACCATAAACATTTATGGAAGTCAAGTAAACATACAATCCAGTCAGGTACCAATGCCCAGGGTAACTGACGAGCTAATTGATGAGATGGAGAAAGAGTCTAAAGCAGAACGCCAGTCTAAGGCTAAGAAAGGATGATTTTCAACACCTTTGAATCCGGATTATTGATGCTTTTAAAGCGCTGCTTGCGAAATACGAAAAGAAGTATCAACCTGGTATAAGTGTCCATAATTCGGATTTCCGAAAACTGTGTCTTTCTGCCGAATGTTAAAACCATGCCTACCTATTCAAGCCCTAGCAAAGCATTGCATTTACTTGCCCATATTCAAGAACACATGAATAATGGCACCATTCGTAATGAAATCAATAAAATAGTCAAACATACACGAGATCAAGAAATCCTAGCCGTTTGCGATCGGATTGTGACATGCTTGGATATAGAAATAGACAAAGAGTTTACAAGACTAGATGACAAGCAACATGCTAGTGCTCTGAAAAACTTACAAAATCATTTGAAATGGGCATCGGATAGGTTCGATGAGGTTGTAGATCTGCGAGCCAGCATTGATCCAAAGTGGATTAGTTCACCATTTTCCGCGACTGAACGGCAGTTACTCACTTTGTCAGACTGCTATACGTTACTAGATAAAGTTCCTGATGTTTGTGATATCAATGGTGAAGTCGTAAAGGTAGGCGATCTTGTATCGGTTTTATGTAAAGATGAAAATGGACAAGACTACGAACACTACGGTGTGCTAGTGTCTAGTCCTAAGGGTTTCCGAGTTGCTCACTTTTTCACTGGCTCGACTGTAAAGGCTCAAAATAACTTAGTTGAGAAAGGATTTGGGTATATTCATGAGGTTGCCTATGAGCCATCCTGGATTGTGGAGGAACATCTGCCTGATATGGTTCCCTACAGCCAAGTTGAACAGCGTATTAAATTAGCCCGACAATCAGAGAAGCGTATTTGGAATAAGCTAAGCTATAACTGTGAACACTGGGCTAGAGAAATGTTCTCAGGCACTCCGACATGTACTCAACTGGCACGATGGAGAGAGGAAGCTCGTGCAAGAAAGGAAGCATAGTCTTTTAGGCGTTGCGCAATCAAGAATGATTTAAGTGAATACTGGAATCTGACGATGCTTGAGATAGTAGATGAGTAACCGGACTGATGTCGTTAGCATGTCAA